>SVJN01000045.1 GCA_015068965.1 Oscillospiraceae bacterium | reverse complement strand
GCAAAGTAAATCAGCACTAAAATTCCAAGCACAATCCGGTAATAGCCGAATGCCACAAAATTATGCTTGCGGATATAGCCGACCAGAAAACGGATTGCCGCTAAAGAAACCAGATAGGAAACTGCCGTTCCGATGACCAGAATCCAGGCCGCATCGGGTGCCATGGAAAATCCGTTTTCCAAAAAGAATTTCAAGGTACGCAAAAGACTTGCACCAAACATGACCGGGATTGCTAAGAAGAAGGAAAACTCTGCCGCAATCCCACGGGATGCGCCTAAGATTACCGCACCTAAAATGGTGGAGCCGGAGCGTGAGGTTCCGGGAATCAGCGCAAGGACCTGGAATGCACCGATTAAAATTGCTGTTTTGTAGCTCATTGCAGAAATATCGTTGATTTTCGGGGTACGGTTCTGCTTTTCGATGATGATGAACAAGATTCCGTAAAGAATCAGCGTCAATGCAATGACAAAAGGAACAGACAATGTGCTTTCAATCAAATCATCGAATAAAAATCCGATGATTGCCGCCGGCAATACCGCCGCAATGACCTTGAACCACATGGTCCAGGTTTCCAGCTTCTGTTCTTTGGATTTCTTAGGCGAAAACGGGTTCAGTTTATGAAAATATAGAGTCAGAACCGCCAGAATGGAGCCGAACTGGATAATTACCAAAAACAGATTCATAAAATCCTGTGACTGCTGCAGGGGCAGAAGCCGATTGACCAGAATCAGATGCCCGGTGCTGGAAATCGGGAGCCATTCCGTAATTCCCTGCACAATTCCCAGAATAATCGTTTTTAAAATTTCTAACATATCGGTATCCTCTTATTCTGCGATTCTTTTTTCGATGTACGCCTTTGCAACCGCAACCGCACCGTCAGAACCCAGACCGCTGACATTGATACATAAATCATAGTTTGTCATCCGTCCCCATTCCTGATTGCTGTAGTAGTTGTAGTAGGTTTTTCTCTTTTTCTCGGTTTTTACAATCTTGTCCTTTGCCTCTGCCGGTGTCAGGTTATAAATTTTTGCAATCCGTTCAATCCGGCTTTCCATATCTGCATAGATAAACAAGTCAATTTTGTTGATGTCTTCTGTGTCCTGCAGAACATAGTCTGCACATCTGCCCACAATAACGCAGGACTCCTGCTGTGCCAGATGCTTAATACTGTCTGCCTGTGCCAAAAACACCTTATCATTAATCGGAAGCTCATAAACGCCTTGTGTCAGCACACCACGCAAGCCTCCATTGACCACCAGGGAATACAATAAACTGTTTGTTGCACGCTCATCTGCCATTTTCAGAACATCTTCGTCAATATTACTTTTTTCGGAAGTGATAGAAAGCAATTCTTCGTCATAGAAGGAGTAACCCATTGCCTCTGCAAGCTTTTTTCCGAACTCCTTTCCGCCGCTGCCGTACTGTCTGCCGATTGTAATGACTGTGTTTTTCATTTGAATCATCCTCTCATTTATTTTTGTATAGAAATTGATAAACCTGCTCATACCGACCTACCTTTTCTACATAGGTAGCGGTTTCGGGAAAAGGAATGCTAATCAGAGCTTTCGCATCTTTACTGTAGCGTTCATCCGAGAGCCACTCGCTTACATTTCCCATCCCTGCATTATAGGCGGCAAGTGCCACCTCCCGATTTTTGTAATGCTCGCACAGATAATCGAGATAAAAGCATCCCATTTCAATGTTTTTCTCCGGAATTTCCAGGTCATCCGGTGAGTATGTCCTCTCCATTTGTCCGGCAATCCATTGCGCCGTTTTGTCGGTAATCTGCATGAGACCTCTTGCAACACCGGAATGTGCGTCCGGTTTAAAGTTGCTTTCTGCTTTAATGACCGCCATCACAAAATATGGGTCAAGCTGATATTTTTGTGCGTAGGTTCTGATTTCCGATTCATAACGAAGCGGATATAAAAACCCAACAAACCCTTGTATGATCGCAAAAACAAGGATTAAAAGCAATAAAAGTCCGGAAAAAATACGGATTATTTTTTTCAAGATAATGCCCTCAACTGTTCTATAATCAATTCAATCTGTTTTTCTAATTCTTCTCTGGTACTATTATTATACACGATATAGTCAGATTTTTCAAGATAGAACTCGTCCTTATTTTGGGAATTTATTCTGTTTTTTGCATCTTCTTCTGAAAGTCCGTCCCGTTTCATAATCCGTTCTGCTCGCAGAGACTCCTCTGAAAGCACACAAATCACACGGTCGCAACGGGTATGAAGTCCGTATTCTATCAAAAGCGGTGCATCTAAAAAGAGAAATTCCGAACGACAGTTTGCAATGGATTGCTCGATGGATTGCATCACATACCGGAACATGATTTTGTTGAGAAGTGCAAGCTTTTCAGAATCGGAAAACACGATTTTTCCTAATGCCTTCCGGTTGAGTGTGCCATCGGGCAGGAGTACCTCCCGTCCGAAGTGTTGTACGATTTCGGACAGAGCAGGCTTACCCTTCTCAACAACCTCCCGACAAACACGGTCAGCATCTATGACCTCAAAGCCGGATTTTCGTAAATATTCTGATACAAAGCTTTTTCCGCATCCGGTTCCTCCGGTTATTCCAATCAGATACATAGCCTCACTGCCTTTCTATTTTGCCTCATACCAGCTCTTTCCGACCGAAACATCTGCAATCATCGGAACGGAAAATGCAACGGTTTTCTGCATTTCTTCCTTCAAAAGCTTTGCGGCAAGCTCTGCTTCTTCCTCGGGAGCTTCTAAAATCAGTTCGTCGTGAATCTGCAGAATCAGCTTTGTTTTTAATTGTTCTGCCTGCAGACGGCGGTAAACACGTACCATTGCAAGCTTGATAATATCTGCCGCAGTTCCCTGAATCGGGGTGTTTAATGCAATCCGCTCCCCGAAGGAACGGACATTATAGTTACTTGCCTTTAATTCCGGGATATAGCGGATTCTGTGGAAGAGTGTTTTTACATAACCGTCCTCTGCCGCCTGCTTTTTGATTTGCTCCATATATTCCCGCACACCGTTGTATTTGTCCAAATAGCTCTGGATATATTGCTTTGCTTGCTTGACCGGAATTTTCAAATCCTTGGAAAGACTGAACTCCCCGATTCCATAAACAATGCCGAAATTGACTGCCTTGGCACTGCTCCGCTCCTCCGGGGTTACCTCCTCGGGCGGAATGCCCAATACCTGCGATGCGGTAACGGTATGGATATCTTCATTTTCACAAAATGCCCGAATCATGGTCTCGTCCTGAGCAATGTGTGCCAGCACACGCAATTCAATCTGCGAATAGTCGGCATCAATCAGAATCTTTTCGTCTCCGTCTGCAATGAACATTTTCCGAAGCTCTCTGCCTAATGCAGTACGCACCGGGATATTCTGCAGATTCGGCTCGGTGGAGCTCAAACGCCCGGTTACGGTAACAGTCTGGGTAAAGTTAGAATGGATTCTGCCATCCTTTGCATCAATGACTGCGGCAAGTCCGTCACAGTAGGTGCTTTTTAATTTGGAAATCTGACGGTATTCCATCAGCAATTCGATGATCGGATGCTCGCCGACGAGCTGCTCCAGAACCTCCGCATTGGTGGAATAGCCGGTTTTGGTTTTTTTGATTGCTTTCAAACCTAATTTTTCAAACAGAATCACACCTAACTGCTTGGGTGAATTCAGATTGAATTCCTCGCCTGCAAGGTCATAAATCTGTGCAGAAATCTCGTCAATCCGATTCCCTAAGAGCTTGCCGAATTCCAATAACTGTGCCCGGTCAATCCGGATGCCCCGGATTTGCATATCGGCAAGAATCTCCACCAACGGAAGCTCGATTTCCTCATAGAGCATGGTCTGCTCATTTTCGTTAATTTTCTTTTGTGTGTATTCCCGGAGTGCAAACAGAGCAAATGCCTCCCGGCAGACAGTATCCTGCGGTGTATCATCGGCAAAAAGTGAAATTTGTCCGCTTTCCTGCGGTGCAATAGATGCACCAAGATATTCCTGCGCCAGCTCGGGAATGGTGTAACGACTGCGTGCCGGGTCAATCAGATAAGCGGCAATGGCAACATCCGATACAATATTACAAATTGCCGTACTGCTTCCGAGATAAACCAAGGTATCCTTGATATCAAACACAATTTTTTGAACCGAAGCATCAGAAAACAGCTCAGAAAGCTTTGACAAAACCGTATCTTCTGAAAACTGCATACAGTCAATCCCAAAGCCTTTTGTCCGGGTTGCAAGTCCAATCTGGGAAAGTCTTGTCCCCTGATAGGAAAACTGCAATGCACAGATGCCGGCTTTTTTGATTTCGGTTATCCATGCAGAAAGCTCAGATACATCCTCCGCCATCGAAAGCGGAATATTTTCAAACAAATCAATTGCCGGAACAGCCTCGTCTGCTGGCTCCTTTAAATCCAGCCGTTTAATCAGACTGTTTAATTCCAGTTTTTTCAGGAATCCGTATAATTCAGGGGCGGCGTGTTCTGAAATGGTTTTTCCCTCCAGAGAACAATCCAACGGCTTGAAATCAAGCGGCATTGCTCGCTCAATGGTTGCAAGCTCCTTGCTTAAGAAAGCCATTTCCTGCCCGTTTTTCAACTTCTGAAGCATTGCACCCTTGATGCCAAGCTCGTCGATATGCTCGTAGATATATTCAATGCTGTGATGTGCCTCAATCAATGACATGGCGGTTTTTTCGCCGATTCCGGCAACACCGGGAATGTTGTCCGAAGCATCTCCCATCAATGCTTTGATGTCAATAAATTCAGTCGGTGTGACATGGTAACGTTCTTTAACTGCATCTGCATCATAGACGGTAGTTTCATTGTTTCCGTTCCGGGTAACGGTCAGAATCACCTTTGTCAGCTTGGAGGCCAACTGCAAATCGTCCTTATCGCCGGTTGCAATCAGGCATTCAATCCCCTCTTTTTCACAGATGGCAGAAACGGTTCCGATGATATCGTCCGCTTCAAAGCCTTCCTGCTCTAAAATCGGAATCCGCATATGTGCAAATAGTTCCTTTGCAAGCGGCATCTGTGTGCGTAGCTCGTCCGGCATCGGTTTTCTCTTTGCTTTATACTCTGCATACCGTTCGTGGCGGAAGGTGGGAGCAGACAGGTCAAATGCCGCACAGATACAATCCGGCTTCTGCTCGTCAATCAGCTTTAAGAGAATGTTCAATAATCCGTAAATGGCATTGGTTGGTGTGCCGTCCTTTGCAGAAAGGAACCGGATGCCGTAAAATGCACGGTTTAAAATACTGTTACTGTCCAAAATAAGTAATCTTTTCATACAGGTCTCCTATATATTTTCTATTTGCCAGTCAATTTCTTCTTTTCCCAAAGCGGTCAGAATTTCATTTGCTTTTTTGAAATGTCCGCATCCGAAAAATCCGCGGGAAGCCGAGAGCGGGCTGGGATGCGGTGCAGTCAGAACATAGTGCTTCGGATTGGTAATCAGGGCTTGCTTTTCCTTTGCATTATTCCCCCAGAGCAGGAAAATAACCGGTTCAGAGCGCTCATTTAACAGCTCAATAACCCGGGAGGTGAATTGCTCCCACCCTTTTCCCCGGTGTGAATTTGCCGCACCGTTTCGAACCGTCAGAGAGGCATTGAGCAAAAGTACACCCTGCCTTGCCCATTTTTCTAAGTAGCCGTTGTTCGGGATATAGAGCCCTAATTCTGCATTCAGCTCCTTATACATATTCACCAATGAAGGCGGAATCTCCACCCCTTTTTGTACCGAGAAGGCAAGTCCGTGTGCCTGATTGACCTCATGATAGGGGTCCTGCCCCAGAATGACTACCTTTGTATTTTGGTAAGAGGTCCATTTCAAAGCATTGAAAATATCGTGCATATCGGGATGAATCCGATAATTCTGGTACTCATATTTTAAAAACCAACGAAGCTTTTTGTAGTATTCCTTGGAAAATTCCTCTTGTAAGAGTGCATCCCAATCGTTGCCTAAATTTACCATCCTGCAACATCCTTTCTTTTCATCAGGTTTGTGTTTCTGATTTGGTGCGTTTCCGGTAGGAAAGCGGTGTTTCTTCAAAGTGCTGTAAAAATTTACGGGAGAAATAGAACTGGTCGCAAAAACCGAGTGAATCGCTGATTTCCTTGATGGACAAGGAGGATTTACTAAGCATTCGCTCTGCCTGGAAAAAAATCAGCTTATCAATATACCTGCCAATCGGCAGTCCCACCTCTTCCCGGAACTGCTTGGCAAGTGTGTTTTTGGAAAGATAGAGGTTCTGCGCAATTTCTGCCGTTGTCAATTGCAGAGAAAGATGCTCCCGGATATATTCTATCGTCTTGATAATTTCGGGCGAGAGTGTGACGTCAAAGGTCGGCTCAACCGGTTGCCGGGAGAGTAAAATCTGCAAGGAACGAAACAGCTCATATTTTAATTCCATCTGATCGGAAAACCGACTGCTTTGATAAAGCCGGAGCAGATGCCGGGATTTTTCAACCGGGATTTCCGCCTCGGCAAAGCACGCCTCTCTCAGAAGGTCATAGCCGTTCGGAGCATCAATATTGATATGAAAATACAGATGCCGGAACACATCATCACAGAAATAATGATAAACAGTCCCCAACGGAATCAGATAAAGATGTCCCGGTGTCAATGCAATTTTCTGCCCCTTTAACAACAGATACCCGCACCCCTCTAAGGGATAATACAGACGGGAATAAGGGGAACAGACGTTATGATCGTGCCATTCCCGGTCGGCATCGGCATATCCGCAGTCGGTAATGCTGATGTAATATTGCTCAAAAAGCTTTTGCGTGTACTGCGTTTTATAAATCTTCATGCTGAAATCTCCATATTTTCAATGTAAAAATCAATGGTTTTTTTCAAAAAGAAATGTTATAATTAGGGTAAGAACTGCTTTATTTCATTATAAAGCATATTGTTCGTAAAATCAATAGGAAGAACAAAAAATACCAAAATTTCAAGAAAAAGGAGAGAACAGAAATGATTTATCCAAAAATCGGTATCAGACCGACGATTGACGGCCGTTGGGGCGGCGTTCGTGAGAGTCTGGAAGAAAAGACCATGGCAATGGCAAAGGCGGCAAAGGAACTGATTGAAAGTAATGTGCGTTATCAGGACGGAACTCCGGTTCAGTGCGTGATTTCCCCGTGTACCATCGGTTCAGGTGCAGAAGCAGCAAAATGCTCTGAATATTTCAAGACACAGAATATCTGTGCTTCTTTGGCAGTAACTCCCTGCTGGTGCTATGGCTCGGAAACCATGGATTTGGACCCGAACACCGTAAAGGCAGTCTGGGGCTTTAACGGAACTGAGCGTCCTGGTGCAGTTTACTTGGCGGCTGTCATGGCGGCATTTGCACAAAGAGGTTTGCCGGCTTTCTCTATGTACGGACATGATGTGCAGGACATTGAAGACAATTCGATTCCTGAGGATGTTGCAGAAAAGATGATTCGCTGGGCAAAGGGTGCAATCACCGTCGGACAGATGAAGGACCGTGCTTATGTGAACATCGGCGGTGTTTCGATGGGTATTGCAGGCTCCTACTGTGATATGTCCTTTATGCAGAAATATTTGGGCTTGCGTGCAGAGTTTGTAGATTTGACCGAGGTATTGAGAAGAATTACCCTCGAAATCTATGATAAGGATGAATATGAAAAGGCACTTGCATGGATTAAGGCAAACTGTAAAGAAGGCTTTGACAAGAATGCAGGTAAGAACTTCCCCGAAATCATCAAAAAATCCAAGGTTGTTCCGGCAGACAAGGATTGGGAATTCATTGCGAAGTTCACCATTATTATTAAAGATATCATGAACGGAAACGAAAAGCTCGGCGACTTAGGCTGGCACGAAGAAGCACTCGGCAGAAATGGTATTGTAGCAGGCTTCCAGGGACAGCGTCAATGGACAGACTGGCTCCCGAATGCAGACTTTACCGAAGCACTCTTGGCTTCCTCCTTTGACTGGAACGGTAAAAAAGCACCGACACCGCTTGCAACCGAGAATGATACATTAAACGGAATTTCTATGCTGTTTGGTACACTCTTAACCGGCAAGGCTCCGGCATTCCATGATGTTCGTACCTACTGGTCACCTGAGGCAGTAAAGCGTGTTACCGGAAAGGATTTGGAAGGTAAAGCCGCAAACGGTATCATCCATCTGATTAACTCCGGTGCAACTGCACTTGACTGCACCGGCGCATCCAAGGATGAAAACGGAAACGGTACACAAAAAGAATGGTACAACATGACCGACGAGGATATCAAGGCTTGCTTAGAAGCAACCGACTGGTGCAGAGCAGACTATGAATATTTCCGCGGCGGCGGCTTCTCCAGCCATTTCAGAACCCGTGCAGAAATGCCGGTAACTATGCTGCGTGTGAACCTTGTTGACGGTGTTGGACCGGTGATTCAGATTGCAGAAGGTTATACCTGCGATTTGGCTGACGATGTACATGAAAAGCTCGATAAGAGAACCGACCCGACCTGGCCGACCACATGGTTCGCTCCGATTCTGACCGGAAAGGGTGCGTTCACTGATGTTTACAGCGTCATGGCAAACTGGGGCGCAAACCACGGTGTAACCGTTGGAGGTCATGTTGGTGCAGATATCATCACTCTCTGCTCCATGCTCAGAATCCCGGTAACCATGCATAATGTTCCGGAAGAAAAGGTCTACAGACCGCACGCATGGGCATCCTTCGGAACCGAAGATTCCCAGGCGGCAGATTTTGCGGCTTGTAAGAATTATGGACCGTTGTATAAATAAATAATATGAGGCTATTGCGCTAAATACATATCGTGTATAAAAATTCATTTTCTTGTAGGGGGCGATGCCCACATCGCCCCGCAATCCGGGCGGATGTAGGCATCCGCCCCTACAATCTTGAATCAAATATATACAAATATGTCAAACGCAATAGCCTCGTCTTATTTTCTTGCGGCAGGCGTTATGCACTTCGTGCGTAATACTTCCGCAGGAATTTTTAACTCAAAAGAGGTAACTTTTTTAACTCAAAATGGTTAGAATAGTATTGAATCAAGTAGTTGGGGGTTTGGGCATGAATGTGGGAGAGGCTGTAAGGCTGAGAATACTGGAATTATGTGAACAGCATGAGATTACAGTTAATAAATTGGCGACGGTCAGCGGAGTAACACAATCGACATTGAACAATATCATTAGTGGAAGGAATAACAGTACAACGGTTGCAACAATAAAAAAAGTTTGCGACGGATTAGAGATATCCCTGGATGAATTTTTTCAATCTGAAGTATTCAGGAATCTGGAGCAGGAAATTAAATAAAAGAATTTTAAAAAGAGGTGTAAAAAACCTCTTTTTTACACCCCCTGCTTTTTGGGGATAGGAAAAAATGTTCAGAACGGGCAAACTGAGCCAAAACAAGGATTTCCCTTGTTTTGGGGTACCCGACGGCGTACGTGGGTACGCCGAGTGGCGAAGCTTGTTTGTAGCAAAAAGGCTTAAATTTTAGAAAAATCGAATCATATGAGATTTTTCATCCAAACGAAAAACATTTTATAAATGATAAATTGTTTGTATTGCATATTATGATCGCCTTTTTGCGTTCTGGACTTTTTTTACATCCCCTTCGTAATTATAAAATTCCTTGATATTCCTTTTGTACCTGCTCGTAGCTTTCAAGGTTTCCGATATCATATCGGCGTCCCGGCATTTCCATCGCAGAAACAGCGGTTTTTTCGCAGAGCCAGGCAACCAGACTGCCCGGTGCATCGGTTCCGCAGCCTGCGGCAATGGCATCATCCAAAAGAGCAATATCCTCTTTTTTATAATAGTAAAACGGCGGACAGCACCAATTGGATTTCGGGGTTTGTGGCTTTTCCTCCATGCCAAGAATCCGGTCGTTTTCATCAATTTCCAAAACGCCGCATTTTTGGAGCCGTTTTTGTTCCGGCTCAAAATATCGCATGACAGCACTGGTGTTTTTTTCCTTTGCATAATCCACAAAACGGTTTAGTGAAAAATCCAGAACATTGTCGCCTGCAATCACCAGCATATCATCCGAAAGGTTTAACTGCCGGATGGCAAACTGAATATCACAGACCGCGCCGAGCCGGGTTTCGTTGGTTTCAGTTTCATCATCCACGACCCGGATTTTATAGGGCTTGGTTTTTGCCCAATCGGAAAAATGATTGGCAAACTTATGATTGGAAATCACGATAAATTCATTGACTGCACCGCCTGCGGCGATATCGTCAGTCAGGTGGTCAAGAATTGTTTTTTCGCCTACCTTCAAAAGTGGTTTAGGAAAATTTTCGGTTAACGGATATAATCTGGTGGCATAGCCTGCCGCTAAAATCAAACAAATCATTTATTTCCTCCCAAAAGACTGACACCATCTGCACTATTGCAGAGATAGCAGGAATATTTTCCGGATAATGCCGGAAAAACCTTTAAATATTCTTCTGTTACCGTTTTTAATACCGCTTCTTCAAAGGCAGGATCTATCAGAGCCATGCAACAACCTTTAAAGCCGGCACCAGAAAAACGGCCGCCATAGATACCGTCGGTTTTTAACATAATTTCATAAAGCGTTTTTAATTCCTCCGAGCCGGTTTCCCAATTTTCAATCGAGCTTTTCCCGCTCTCAAAGGAAAGCTTTCCATATGTAACAAGATCCCCCGCACGCCAGGCTTTTGCCCCCTCTTCTACCCGGGAAAATTCTGTATACCAATGCTCGGCACGTTTTGCCCAGTTTGTAGGAAGCTTGTCCTTGTATTGTAAATAGATTTCGTAGGGCACTTCCCTGAGGTGTGTTTCTTCAAATTTTCCGTACTCCATACCGGCATACGCCTTTAACGCATATGCGGCACTGCGGCATTCGTCCACACGCATATTGAATTTGGAGCCTGCAAGGGTACGTTCAATGCCGGAGAAGAAAACTGCAATTTTATAAGGCTTCATTGCCGGAGAAGTCGGAATCAGCTCATAGCCTCCGTTTTGGGTATCTAAATATAGAAGATGATTCTTTTTAGAATACACCTCACAAGATTGGTCTAAGGTTCCGCAAGCAACACCGACATATTTATTTTCTGCTTCCTGGGCAGTTTCAATCATTTCTTCTGCTGAGAGTTTAATATGATTCGCCCGGCAAAGTGCCGTCAAAAATGCAATGATGACTGCGGCAGAGGAGGACAGACCGCCAATCGGCAGTTCTCCACCAATGACAGCGCAAATACCGACCTGCAAGGTACGACGTTTTGCAAGGGCAATCGTTGCACCACGCAGATAATCTGCCCAGTCATTCTGCTTAGTTTCGGGTGTCTGCGCAATATGAAACTGTGCCCGCTTTTCAAAATTCATGGAAATCAACTCAATGACACCGTTTTGTTTCACACCATAGGCAATCCGGATTCCTTTGTCGATTGCAAGACCGGTAATTTTTCCGTATTGGTGGTCAGAGTGTGCACCAATCGGGCAAATCCGGTAGGGACAGAAGGCTGTGTCTGCCGGTTCTTTTTTATAAATTTGTAAAAATGTTTCCTCAACGGTTTTCATCGGAAAGCTCCCTTCTTTGAATTTTGTCAACAGATACAATATACCATAAAATTAAATTTCTGTCAAGGCATTGCACGCCCCGATTCGGATGAATTCTGCAACAGTTTTACATTATTTTTTTCTGTTTTATTTACAAATTTAATCTTTTGTGATATATTAGGAGTAACGAAAAAAACAGAGGGGTTTCTCTATGATTAATTTTTCGGGTTGTAATCAACCCTTTTCCGATTTAGACAAACTAACAATTCCTGAGCTGGAAACACTTTGCTGTGAAATCCGGGAATTTCTGGTAAAAAGTGTTTCAAAAACCGGCGGGCATCTGGCATCCAATTTAGGCGTGGTAGAGCTGACGGTGGCATTGCATCGGGTGTTCGATTTTCCGACCGATAAAATTGTATGGGATGTCGGACATCAGTCCTATGTGCACAAAATTCTCTCGGGGCGTGCATCGCAATTTGATACATTGCGGCAATTCGGTGGCTTGAGCGGTTTTCCAAAAACTGCAGAAAGTCCGTATGATTGCTTTAATACCGGGCACAGCTCCACATCGGTTTCTGCCGCTTTAGGGCTTGCCCGGAGCAGAGACTTAAACAAGGAGCATCATCAGGTTATTGCGGTATTTGGTGACGGAGCCATGACCGGCGGAATGTTGTTTGAGGCATTAAACGATGCCGGGCATTCCAAAACACCGCTGATTCTGATTTTAAATGACAATGCGATGTCGATTTCCAAAAATGTCGGTGCAGTTCCAAGATATTTGCGGAATCTGCGTGCAAAACCGGGATACTTCAAATCCAAGCATGTGGTAGAAACTTTCCTGCAAAAAATTCCGGCAATCGGAACACCAACCGCAAATCTGATTCGTAAGGGGAAAAGGGCAATCAAGCGGATTGTTCTGCCTCTGACAATGTTTCAGGAGCTGGGGTTTGAATACCTTGGTCCGATTGACGGACACAGTATGGAAAAGCTGATTTTTGCTTTAGAGCGGGCAAAAGAAACAAAGCGGCCGACCGTGGTACACGTGCATACCAAAAAAGGAAAGGGCTATCTGCCTGCAGAGTATAATCCGCAGGTGTTTCATGGTGTTTCCGGCTTTGATCTGGAACACCTTGAGGATTCTGCACCAAAAGAGGATGACTATTCTGCAGTCGCAGGAAACACCCTGCTTTCGCTTGCAAAGGAGGATAAAAGTCTGGTTGCAATCACGGCAGCGATGCCGGGCGGAACGGGACTTTTGAAGTTTGCACACACCTTCCGGGATCGTTTCTTTGATGTTGGGATTGCAGAGCAACATGCCGTCACCTTATCGGCAGGCATGGCGGCAGGCGGAATCAAGCCGGTTTTTGCGGTCTATTCCTCCTTCCTGCAAAGAGCATATGACCAGATTTTGCACGATATCTGTCTGCAGAATTTACACGCTGTCTTTTGTGTAGACCGTGCCGGTGTTGTCGGTGCAGACGGCGAAACACATCACGGTCTGTTTGACATTGCATACCTTTCTGCAATGCCGAATATGAGTATTTTATCACCTTCCTCCTTCCGGGAGCTGGAGCAGATGCTCCGCTATGCAATTCTGGAGCATGATGCACCGATTGCAATCCGCTATCCGAGGGGAAGTGACCAGATTGAGGTTCCGGATTTTGTGTTCGGAAAAGCGCACTGTCTGCAGGAGGGACAAAATATTACAATTGTTTCCTGCGGCAGAATGTTAAAAGTAGCAAAAGCTGCGGCAGAACTATTAGCAGAAGAAGGAATTACGGCAGAAATGATGTCTGTTCCGACACTTTGTCCGCTGGATGGGGAAGCTTTGTTGCAATCGGTGAAAAAAACCGGTAAAATGGCTGTGCTGGAGGATCATAGTATTGATGGCGGTCTTGGAAGTATGGTGGCATCATTGCTTGCAGAAGCAAAATCCGAGGCAGGGCTTTTACGTCTGGCATATCCAAAGGAACCGATTGTACACGGAAAGGTTTCCGAATTAGATGCCAGATATGGATTAGATGCAGAGGGCGTATGCCGTAGAATAAAGGAGTTTTTACATGAGTGAAAAGGTCAGACTGGATGTCTTTTTAACGGAACAGGGCTTTTTTGAAAGCCGGGAGCGTGCAAGAGCCGCCATTATGGCAGGACAAGTCTATATTGACAATCAGAAATGCGACAAGGCAGGTCTGCAGGTAAATCCGGATACCACAAAGCCGGAAATCCGGGGCGAAAGCTTAAAATATGTCAGCCGTGGCGGATTGAAATTAGAAAAAGCAATGCAGAATTTTCCGATTACCTTATCCGGAAAAACAACCATGGATATCGGAGCATCCACCGGTGGATTTACCGATTGTATGCTGCAAAACGGAGCAAAAAAGGTGTTTGCGGTAGATGTTGGCTACGGTCAGCTTTCCTGGAAGCTACGTCAGGATGAACGGGTGGTCAATTTAGAACGTACCAATATCCGTTATGTAACACCGGAGCAGATTGGCGAACCGATTGATTTTGCTTCGATTGATGTTTCCTTCATTTCCCTGAAGCTGGTTTTACCGGTGGCAAAGGAGCTTCTTTGCGAAAACGGAGAGCTGGTTGCATTGATTAAACCGCAGTTTGAAGCAGGCAGAGAGCAGGTCGGGAAAAAAGGTGTGGTCCGGGATATCAATGTCCATTACGATGTTGTAGCGCGGATTACTGCCTTTGCCCATGAAATCGGGCTTTATCCGCATGGCTTGTCCTTCTCGCCCATCAAAGGTCCGGAGGGAAATATTGAGTATCTTGTTTATCTGAAAAAAAATCAGGCGTGTGAACCGATTTCATCGGAGCAAATCCACAGTATCGTGGATGAATCGCACGCAATCTTATAGGGGATGAAACCATGAAATTAGCAGAAGATATGGTGATAAATGGCAGACGTGCCATGGGAAGGTCCTACGCAAAAATCAATCTGACATTGGATGTACTCGAAAAACGTTCTGACGGATATCATGAGCTGGAAACGGTGATGCAGACGGTGAATCTGTTTGATTTGATTCTGGTTGACCGGATTAGAGACGGCATCCGTCTGATGACCAATCTGAAATTTTTGCCGAATGATTCTAAAAATATTGCATATCAGGCGGCAAAGCTGTTTTTTGATACAACCGGAATCAAGGGTGGTGCAAAAATCCGGATTCATAAAAACATTCCGGTTGCGGCAGGTCTGGCAGGCGGAAGCGGAAATGCGGCTGCAGTTTTGGTTGCACTCAATATGCTCTACGGTGTACCGCTTTCGGATGAGGAGCTGTTGTCCTTGTCCGTCCGGCTTGGGGCAGATGTTCCCTATTGTATGGTTGGTGGCACGCAATCAGCAACCGGCATCGGAGAAATTCTGCGACCGGTAACACATTTTCCGAAAAAACCGATTCTTTTGGTAAAGCCTTCCGTTAATATTTCTACAGCAGAAATATATCAGAAAATCGACAACGAACCACGTCCTCCCCATCCGACCACGGCAGAATTTTTGTCTGCTCTGGAGGAAAACAACTGGGAAAAAATGTGCGAAACGATGTTCAATGTGATGGAATTGGTCAGCGAAAAGGAACATCCTATCATCGGCTCGGTGAAGAAAAAGATGCAGGATTTTGGTGCAAGCTTTTCCATGATGAGCGGAAGCGGCTCCACCGTGTTCGGATTTTTTGATCATTACCGTGATGCAGAGCGTGCATCAAGAGCATTTTCCCAGCAATATCAGGATGTCTTTTTGACCTATACAAACTAAGCAACGAGGGGGCGACTGTATGAAGCTGAATATGGATGCAGAGCAGTTGCGTCCGTTGATCAAAGCCTTTTATGAATTTTCCGGAATCAAAATTGCAATCTATGACAACACATTCTCGGAAATTCTTTCCTACCCGGAGCAAAACGGTGATTTTTGTGCAGCCATGCGCAGAAATGATGACTTCCGCAAAAAATGCGATGACTGTGCGGCAAGGCTATGCCGTCAATGTGCAGAAGAAAACAGGACCATTATTTATCGGTGTCATGCCGGACTTTCTGAGGTTGTCGCACCGCTTGCAAGCCATGATATGACAATCGGTTATGTCATTTACGGTCAGATGACCAATGAGCCGGATGCAGACATCTTTTTGCAGGAGGTAAAAAAACTGTGTGCCGATTATGGAATCTGCGAATCGGTATTAGAAGAAAAAATCAAAAAAATCCGTTATTACAATGCCGGGCAAATTGAAGCAACCCTACAGATTGTCAAGGCATTAACGCTCTATATTGTTTTAAAAGGTCTGGTTTATGTATCGGAGCAAAGCGATGGTGACCGGATTGCAGAATATATTGATTCGCATCTTGCCGAGGATTTATCTGTAGGCACACTTTGCCGGCATTTTGCAATGTCCAAAGCAAAGCTCTATGCCTGTGTTAAGGAATTGATGCCGCAGGGCATTGCAAAATATGTGCGTAAAAAACGAGTTGTTGCGGCAATGGAACTGATGAAGCAATTTCCCGATAAACCATTCTGGAAAATATCGGAGGAATGCGGATTTGAAAATTACGATTATTTTTTGCGTGTATTTAAAACAGAAACGGGTATTCCGGCAACAAAATATCGGAGAAACTAAACATCTGTCTCTCAAGGGCAGATGTTTTTTATTATATAGGAAATTACAACATTTATGTTGTAATTTCTGGAATAACAAAATTGCTTCCTTAATCCCACGCCCGCAGGCGGGGCTTCTATCAGAAGCTTTTTTACTTTATAGGAAACTTCGTTCCTATAAAGTAAAAAGAATTGAATGCCCGTGCGAAATTTTCCACCCATGGTGGAAACGCACATGGGCGAAACTAAAGCAGTGGCAACCAACGACTCGTTGTCTCGACTTTGCGAGAGTAACTCGTCGGGTTGCTGTTGCATACGACGCAAAACGAAATCAAAGATTTCTGTGCGTCAGTAACCATTCTGCTTCTTCTTACCGCTCTGTGTCACTTTAAAGTACAAAATGATTTTATAGAGCGGTTGCGGCGAAGCTGCTTTGTTCATACATTTTTACAGTTTTTTCAGACAAAAAGCTCTTTATGGAAAAAGTATTTTGCTGTATAATGAAACAAAGGAGCTGATTGCTATGATAAAAGCGATTCAATTACAAGGAGACGGGATGCTGGAAAAAGCAATGCAATATGCAAAAGAAGCCGGATACCGTCATATTTCTTTAGGCTTTGGGAGCAGTAAGGCATTTCATGCCGATGATTGGAAGGACTACATCAAAAATGTGCAGGAGCTTTTGAATAAAAATGACTTGGTTTGTATGCAGACACATCTTCCCTACTACCACCTGCTGATTTCCTGCGAGCAGTTGGAGGAGCCGATGGAAACCGCAATCAAGCGGTGTATCGAGGCAAGTGCGATGCTCGGTGCAGAGTTTTGTGTGTATCATCCCCGCTCATCTGTGGATTTTGATTATGATGCAGAACGTGCACTTGATGTAAATCATCGGGTAATTTCAGAATATATCACCTGTGCAGAAAACGCAGGTACACGTTTAGCAATTGAAAATATGCCGTTATTTCCGAATGTAAAGCAATGGAATTTTTACTGCGCTGACTATCGGGAATTAATTACGCTCTATGATAGTTTTCATAATAAAAATCTGGGCGTTTGCTGGGATTTTGGGCATGGACATCTGGCGTGCCAGGAGAGGGAATTAAATCATGTAGAGGCAATCAAAGCGGTAGGAAGCCGGATTTGCTGTACGCACGTTCACGACAATTCCGGGCGGGATGATGACCATCTGGTACCTTGCGCGGGTGAATCAAAAATCTCCTGGGAACAAGTGATTCCTGCTCTGATGCGCACCGGATATCCGGGTGCTTTGACGTTGGAGCTGGCATTGAAGGACAGTCCTGTGTTGGCTGATTATATGCGTCATAGCTATGCTTGTGTAAATTATCTGGAAAAAATTGCGAAAGGAAACAATCTATGATTTTATACATTTTACTTTTTGTTTCGGTTCTGATTGATACCCTTAAAAATGCGTATTATAACTATTTTGGAAAAAATCAGTTGCAGGAATCTCAGGATTCCTTTTTATTCAACGCTGTCTGTTGCATCGGTTCGGTGGTCTTTTTCCTACTGACCGGCGCACCAATGAAGGTTTCTGCATATTCTCTGCTTCTGTCGGTCATATTTGCGGCGGTAACCGTTGGCGCACAATATTTTTCCCTGCTTGCGATGTCGCTGGGTTCTATGTCCTACAGTGTGCTTTTTACATACTTGAGTATGC
>SVJN01000044.1 GCA_015068965.1 Oscillospiraceae bacterium | reverse complement strand
GATTTTAAATTAAAGGTGTTTGAACACGCAAATCTGACCAATGACACCGAGTATACCTATGTGGTTAAAAATGTATCGGCAACCGGCATTGAAAGTGAAGGTATCACGGTAAGCGGAACCCCGAAGGCGGCTTATGACCAGTTCCAGACAAAGGATGCATGGATATACAAAAGCTACGGCAATTCTTACGGAACCGTTGATGTGATTGACGGTATCGGCAGAAATCAGAGTGCTGCTCTGAAGCTGACCAACATGAACTTTACATGGAATAACAACTGCTATGTATATGCGACGAGTGCTGATACAATCAACTTAGATACCACAAAGACCTACAAGCTGACCTATTGGGTAAAGAGCAGTAAAAATAATCAGACTGTAAACGACAATTTACAGTTCAAGCTGACCGGCTCGGCACTTTCTGTTGACGGAATCACCTACCAAAACGCGGGTGCTACCATTTATGAGGCAATTCCGGCAAAGGATGAGTGGATGCAAAGAACAATTTATTGTAAGCCGACCAACGCAGCCAATAAGATTGAAATGAAATTAGCCCGCCATGTGGAAGAAATGATTTTTGATGATTTTGAAATTTACGAAGTGGATGCAAATCTTGCAGTGGTAGACGGTGCAAAGAACCTTTGTGCAGACGGAAACTTTGATTTTGAAGCAGCATATCAGCCGCCTGCAGAAGCAGAACTGATTGTGGTTGCTCCGAGAGTAGAAGCAAACTACATTTCTGTCAAGACCACCGCTCCGGCAATCGAAATCTATCAGGTTGCAAACGGTGTTGAAACCAAGCTCGATTTAGGCGAAGCGTTATTATCCGTTCCGGACTTTAACACCAAAATTTATCTGCATTCCGGTCTGACTAACGAGACTGAATACACCTACCGCATCAAGACCGTGAATGACAAGAATATTGCAAGCGAAGGTAAGGTGGTAAGCGGAACTCCGTCCTCTGCATATGCGGATTATATTAAAAAGGATTCCTGGAGCTACAAGAGCTTCGGACACAATGGTGGTACCTTTGAAATTAAAGACGGTATCGGCAGAGATGGAAGTAAGGCGGCTTATATTACCAATATGGCAAACTCCTCTTCCAATAACACCTATCAGTTGATTTCCAATACCTCCGGTCTGACCTTAGAAACAGACAAAACCTATCGCTTGACCTTCTGGGCAAAAGCAGGTGTTCATAACACAAGAGCAGATGCTATGGGCGTTCGTTTGACCGGTTCAAGAGCATCGGCAGACGGTACCACCTATACAGCGGATGCTGGTAAGGATTGTTCCCCGTTGTCTGTTGCATCGGACGGAACCTGGTCACAGCAGACCTGTTATTTCCAGCCGGCATCGGCAAGCAATGCCTTAGAAATCAGAATGTACCGTCATTTCGAGGAATTGATTTTAGACGAATTTGAGCTTTACGAGGTAGATGAAAATCTTGCAGTGGTAGACGGTGCAAAGAACCTGATGGCAGCAGGAAATTATGATTTTGATTTGGATGCAGAAGTGATTCCGTTATCTGCAACCTTCAAGTTCTATCCGGCTGATTCAGAAGGCGAAATCATAGATGACTATGGTATCTCTGCGTTGTCTGATTTAGCAGATGTTTACGAAACCAATCATTTATATGCAGAAGCAACCATCCAGAATCCGGAATTTGCAAGCGGAAAAGCATTCCGGATGTACGTTGCAGTTTATAAGAACAAGGCACTCTATGACGTCAGAAGCATTTCTGCAACTGCGGCTTACCGTCCGGGTGCATTGATAGGTGAAAAATTTGGTCAGGCATACACCATGCCGGATATGACCGACGGAGAATATGAAGTAAAGGTATTCCTATGGGATGCAACAACCGTAACAACACCGATTGTAGATAACATCGGTGCAATCGGAGAATTTTAATCACGGGTATTGTGTGAATAACAGTGAACAAAGCGGTGCAGGAGCAAATCCGCTCCTGCACCCACCCCAATGGGGCTGTGATTCAGACATGCCCCAACGATGTGTAATGGTTTGGAAATGAGAAATGGGGGCGAACAATGAAGAAGAAAATAATGAGTCTGCTTTGTGCGGCAACAATGCTTATTCCGGTTATTCCGGCGGCAATGGCACAAACGGGCATTTATGGATGGACGCCGAATATCAGCGGCGCAGATACAAGCTATTCGTTAAATCAAGAGTTCTTTTGCGATGGGGAACAGTCAGTTCAGCTAAAGGCGGGAGCAAGCGGCAGTAAAGCAAGTATTCAGACCAATGTCAGTTTAGAGCAGGGAAAATCCTACCGTGTCAGCTTCTGGGTAAAAGCCGTGAAGGCAAACACTCTGACCTTCGCAATCGGCAATCATAAGCGGAGTCTGGTTTCTTTGATGAAGAACTATGATTGGACGGAATTTTCCTTTATTTATCAGCATATGGAAAAGGAACCCAACACCGCCGTTGTGTTTGAACTGTTAAATGGCGGAGAAGCATATATTGATAGTGTTGTAATTTCTCCGGTGGATAAAAAAACCAATCTTCTGGCAAATCCGGGCTTTGAGCTGACCGGCTCAACCCAGGCTGCTGAGGAGAGCGGTTTGCAGGAATACACCTTTGCACCGCTGGAGGGATTTTTGCAGAGCTATCAGAATCAAAGCTCCGTACCGCTTTTATACTTAGAAAATCCGGTCCTTGATGCGGATGCATCCGAGTGGACAAATCAGGCGGGAATTATGATGCCTGCAACCGGGCAGGATGTCAGCACGTTGGTTGATTATACCGGAGAAACAGACCTCTCGGCACAATTCCGGTTCGGCTACGATGAGGAAAACCTCTATGTATGGGGTGTTGTCACCGACGATACCCATTATCAGCCGAATACCGGAAGTGGTTACTGGCGTGGGGACAGTGTACAAATGGTATTAGCCACCGCAGAGGAGGATTATGGAATCGAAATCGGATTCTATGTCACCGATGCCGGTGCATCCGAGCGTTATTCTGTCGAACTGGAAAAGACCGAATGGGGTGCCGTTTCGGAGGAAGTGCTTTCGCTGAGAGAACGCACCAAATTTTCCGGAAAACGTGTGGATAACAAAACCTATTACGAAATGGTGATTCCCTGGGATATCAAGTACCCTGAACGTCCGCAGAACTTCCTTCTGGATATTCTTGTAAACGATAATGACGGAAGTGCACGTGGTTATATTGAATGGACACCGGGTATCGGAAAAACAAAATCCAACGAATTTTTCCCGATGCTGTTCCCGATTGAAAAGGGAAAAGAAATCTTTGGCTATTCCGACGGTGTCAAGAGCCTGATGGAATATAGTGAGGAAAAGTATTATCTCTATCTTTACAATACTTCCGATAAAGAAGAGACGGTGCAGGTTTCGGCTGACCAACAAGAGGCAGTTGAGGTTGTATTGCCGGCACAAAGTGTTTATCTGATGCCGATTCAGATTCGGGTAGAGGGTGGTTCCGAACGCCCGATTCCATTGACGATGACCTATGCAGGCGGTTCGTTTGAAACGGTTCGCAATGTCCCGGTCAAGAAGAATCTTTTGGTTGCATTCCCGGAATTTGGCGAAACCCAGGTGCAGGAGCTAAAACAGCTTGCGGCGCAATGTCACGAGAAAAACCTCACCACCGATTATGAGGATATCAGTATCCTTACCTTAGAGGACTTCGTTTCTCACGGTTTGGAGGATTATAACGGCGGCAGAGAATCCCGTGCGGAATATGTTTATGATGCGATGGTCGGACTTTATGAAGAGACCAAAGCGGCATTGGAAAGCTATTTAAACGGCGAAAAAGAACCGTTTGAAGCCGTTTACTACAACGGTGGTGATATCGAAATCAAGAATCAGATTTTCTATGCAGATGTCATCAACAGTAAAACCGGAGAGGTGAAAAAATCACCGATGTTCTTGAGTGGCTACGATGCCGGCGGTCAGATGGCGGATGTAGTGTCGGACTACGGTGCAAATATCATCCAGTTCGAGCTTCCGATGCGTCAGTATGTGATGCTGCCGGGCGGAATCCGTGGCTGGAGCTGTGGAATTCAGAGTAATGCAAAGGTGACCTGGTCCTATGACGAAGAGAATAGCAAGAGTGGCTCAAGAAGTGTTAAAATCACCAATGCCAGCGCAAGAGCTGCAAACACCTACGGAAACCTGATTCAGAATGTTCCGTTAAAGGGTGGAAAGAAATATACCCTCTCCTTCTGGGCAAAGGCAGAAGCTGCAAGCGGATGCTCTTACCGTCCGCTTGGCTGGAAGAGTGGAAAGATTGATATTTCCGGCACCTATGACTGGCAGAAGTTCAGCTATGACTTTGAGCTGGCAGAGGATACCACAGTAGAACTGATGTTTGTCAGCGAGGATATTACATCGGCACTCTATCTCGATAATGTCCGGATTGTGGAAAAGGGAACCAAAAACAATCTGGTACAGCAGGGAAGCTTTGAAGAAACACCGTATATCATCGGCGACTTTGCAGTCAACGTGGATAAGGTACGAAACGACATCATCCCATTGTTTGACCATGCACAAAGAAACAATGTCGTGATTGACCTGCTCCTATCGGTGCATTATTTCCCGACCAACCTGCTCCCGGAGGAGGATTGGAAGAGCAATCAGACCGGATTTATCGGCTTTAACCTGTACAATGAAAATGTTTCTAAGGTGATAGAAAGCTTCTTCCGTGGTGTTGTTCCCGAGGTTATGAACCATCCGGCGTTAAACAGCATTTGTATCTCCAACGAGCCGACCTACCGGGCAGGACTGGACCAGTCCAACGCACCGGCATGGCACGCATATTTAGAGGAGCTTTATACAACGGTTGATGCCATGAATGCAACCTGGAAGGAAAGCTATCCGGACTTTGCATCAGTACCGATGCAGGGCTATTATGAAAATCCGGCAATGTATTATGACTATCTGCAGTTTAATGATAAGCTGTTTGCAGACTGGCATCGTTGGGTAGCTGATATGATTCATGAGCTTGCGCCTGATGTACGGATTCATACCAAGGTGATGTCCAATATTAGCAGTACCGAAAGCACCGGAACCAACTCAGCGCTTCTGCGAGGCACCAATCCGGAGCTGTTTATGGAGTTGTCGGATCTCGGTGGTAACGATTCCTGGAACTTTATCGGTCAGGGACAAAGTACCCCGACCTGGAAGCTGATCTGGTACGATTTGCTTCATTCGGTGAAGAATGTTCCGGTATTCAATTCGGAGGACCACGTCATAGAGGACAGAGACGAACGATATTCCAACCGCTATGCCGGTCATATCGCAACCGATATCTGGCAGGGCGCATTGCATGGAAGAAGTGCAACCACAATCTGGAAGTGGGGAAGAACCCTCTCCACCACCCAGACAACCTCGGGTAATATTCAGCACAGACCGGATGCCCTTGCTCTTGCAGGACATACCATGCTGGATTTGAACCGCCTTGCACCCGAAATGGAGGCTTTGCAGAATGCAGACCGTGAGATTGGAATTTTCTATTCCTATCCAAGCAGAATCCAGAGCAAAACCCATATGAACGGTGTTTACAGAGTCTATGAAATGGCAGGTCAGCTCGGAAAACGTACCAAGCTGATTACCGAAAAGATGATTGCAAACGGTGCTTTGCATGATTTGAAGGTTTTGGTGGTTCCGGGTGTCGGATACACAACGCCGGAAGCAATCGAAGCAATTAAGGCATTTGCACAGCAAGGGAAAAAGGTAATCTTAATCGGAGATTGCTTTGTCGGAGATGTGCACACCAATCCGCTTGCAAATGTTGATAGTATTGCGGAAATCAAACGCTTGTCGACGGTATATTCTGCAACAACCGATGAGACAACCGGCTTGCAGTTGGTGATGGATACCGCTGTTTCGGACGGTTTGAAAAATGTATTTGATTCCTTAAATCCGGATGTATACACCCTGATTGACGAGAGTACCAACGAACCGGTAAAGGAAGTAGAATGGTGTTATACCGAGTATAACGGAAAAATGCTGTTGAATCTCTGTCTGTATGACTGGGATGCAACCAGAACAATCAGCATCCGGAAAAACGGTGTGCCGGTAAGCGGTGCCGTTGAACTCCGGAGCGGAGAACAATTATCAGAAACTTTTGTTGTGAATTGCTTTGAGCCGATGCTCATACAGTTCTGAGTTTGAAATTTTAAAAGGGAGGATTCCGGTGCGTCCGTTGGGGGCGCACCGGAATAAATAACATTATGAATGTGACAATTAACGAAGCATATTTATTCGGTTTATATAAAGAATTACAGTCTCGTGCGGATGCGTTGCAAATTAACCCAGAAAACCGCTACGAGGTATTAAAGGAAGCGGTCATCCGCCGTTTTATCAGCTACGGAATCGAGGATATCGAAGCCGGTCAGTACGAACGGTCTGTTTATGTGCATGACTGCGTGGCAGAGCTGTTAGAGCAGGCAGAGCAGTATGACGGTCCGTTCTATGCAGAAAATCCGGAGGTTCTGGATTTGACGATTGACGGATATTCTTGTCTGGATCAAGAAAACCGCCCGGTTTTTCTGTGCGGTTATAACAGTCCGATGGATAAAAAAGGAACGCTTTATGCACAGTTCCGGGATTTTGCTTGTAACACCATCCAGTTTGAAACCGGACCGTTTTTCATGGTGTTTCCAAAGGGAACGCACGCAAAATGGAACATGGAAAAGCATCCTGCATTTTGTGACGGTACGCCGTATGTGTATAGCGAAGGGGATTTTGAAATCAATCTTGCGGTACTCCAAAAGGAAGTTCTGCCGACCTTAAAATGTGCAGAGGAGCATAATATTGCCGTTAGCTTCTTGATTTCACCGCATTATCTGCCGAATTGGATGTACACGGCTTATCCTGATATTCGCAGTAAAAATGTCGGATTTTTACATTATAATATTTATCATCCGAAGGCAAAGGAAATGCTTTCGGTCTACATCAAGGCTGTGATGTCGGTGGTAAAGGATTGCAAGGCAATTCAGAATATCTGCATCACCAACGAGCCGACCTTTAACACCATGATGGATTGCAGTGACGGCGAGGTTATCACCCATGACCTTTTGCCGACCGAGGCACAGGAAATTAAGGGGAGAAACCTCTTGTATGAGTGGCAGACATTCTTAAAGGAAACCTATCAGACGGTAGAGGCACTCAATCAGGTGTGGAACACCGATTACCGGAGCTTTTCGGATATCGGAATGCCGGAAAAGGAAGAAACTCCGCACTTTTACCAATGGCATCGCTGGAACAACCGACTGTTTTCCAACTGGCACGCATGGCTTGCCGATGAGGTCAGAAAATATATGCCGGATGTGCCGATTAACGCAAAAATAATGCCGGTGTTCGGAACCTCGGAAATGCCATACCACCGCCGTTTTGTCAACTATGGCGTTGACCCGGAGGAGTTTGCGGATTTTTCCGACATCAGCGGAAACGATGCCTGGAGCTTTGAAGGTAAGAGCCACCTGCCGCTTTCCTATAAGCTGGCGTGGTATGACCTGCTCTCCTCCATCAAAAAGATGCCGATTGATAATTCCGAGGACCATATCATTGAAGACCGTGACCAGAACTATGCACGGGTGCAGGCAAAACGCACCTATGCCGATATCTGGCAGGGAGCAGTTCATGGAAGAACCATTACCCAAATCTGGAAATGGGACAGAAGCAATGCACCTATGGCAACCGCAAACGGAAGTGTTCTGCACCGTCCCGACTGTATCGAGGCAATCGGGCGTGCGGCATTGGATTTAAACCGCCTTTGTTATGAGGCAACCGCAATTCAGAATTGTCCAAGAAGGGCGGCAATCCTTTGGGCAAAGGCATCCCGTGTCTATAACCGGGAGTATACCGCAGAAATGTTCCGTGCATATGAGGGTTTGGTTTATGCCGGCATCCGTCCATACTTTATCACAGAGGATAAAATCGACCGATTGGATAATTACGAGCTTCTGATTCTGCCGGGAGTGACCAACATTACCCAAAAGGCGGCTGATACAATCACTGCATTTGCAAAAAACAAGCCGGTGCTTGTGATAGAAAAGAACCCCGATACTAAGGTGCTGGATGAATTCAACAATCCGCTCAAAAGAACACTTTTATTGGAATCTGCAATCCGGATTTCCTCTGCAGAATGTGAGCAGAGCCCGGATGCGGCAATGTCGGAAAAAATCAGTAAATGCGTAAAAGAACTGCTGATACATGAAATCTATGCAGAAGCAGAGGATGGAGCTTGCTATAATTTGGAGTGGGTAACTACAGAGTTTGAAGGAAAAACCCTCCTGAACCTCTGCAATTATGATTATGCGGATAAAAAAATCACAATAAAAAGAAAAGACGGAACCACCGTTTCTGGCGTTGACCTGATTTCGGGAAAAGAATTTTCAGAAACGGTAGAAGCGAAGGCCTACACACCGCTTTTGTTGTTGATATAAGGAGTGAAACAGATGAATATACAATGCGTAAAAACATTTGATTTGGGAATTCCGGCAAAGCAGGTTCGGTCTATTCCGGTATCTGTCGGAGAGGGCAAAGAGGCAATTTTGTTTGTTTATTCGCTTGATCCCGGTGTGGATCCGGGGGAAGAATACTATCATCATCCGATTGATACCTTTAAAATGGCTTTATTTGATTGTGATGGAAATAAAATGTGGATGCGTGATCTGGGTGAGGGAGTCATTCCCGGAGTCTGGTTTTGTCCGGTCGTTGCAATTGATTTGGATCAGGACGGTGTGGACGAAATCTATTTTGTCAATAACACCAACCCCAATCGACCGTTTTCCTTTGTCTACCGATATTTAGAGGCAATCAACCCCTTAACCGGAGAAAGCATCGGACGTTGGAAATGGGCAGACAACACTTTTGAGGATAGACTCTCCCTTTGCTACAGATTCTACCTGGTTGCAGGCTATGCAAAGGGTGAACCGGTTCTAATCACCTCGCAGGGAACCTATGGGGATATGTATCTGCAGGGTTGGGGTACCGGGATGGTAAAAAAGTGGGAAACAGTTATCAAAAAGGATGATCCCGGACCAAGAGCAAGTCATCTGACCCCGGTGCTTGATTTTAACGATGACGGCATCGACGAGCTGTTCTGGGGAGAACGTCTGTTGAGCTTTGAGGACGGCAGCGAAATCTGTTGCTATGATAAGTTTGAGTATTCTGCACATTCGGATATCATCATTCCGTTTATGGACTATAAAACCGGAGAACGGTATCTCTATACCTGCCGGGAGGGGGAGGATGAGCGAGGCATTCCGCGTGTTGTCACCTTCCGTGAGGACGGAACCAAGGCATGGACAGACTTAACACAAGGGCATATGCACCACGGCTGGCTTGCCGCAATGGAGAAAGAAGGAGAAATCCGGCGAATTGCAATGGCAGGACTCCAGAAAAAGGTATTTGCAGAGCATGGAATCGTGGATGATGATACCGAGTATCATCTGTACGATGCAATCACCGGAGAGCCGGTCGATATTGCGTTTGCTTGCAACCCGATTGACCTTTGCCCGATTGATTTGAACGGAGACGGATTCTCGGAATTCTATTGCATAAAGGGCGATGAAATCGGAATGGTTTTTGATGTTCATGGGAATCCGGTCACAAAAATTGAAGGTCAGATGGTAAAAAACGGACAGCTTTTAAAAAAATATCCGTGTGAACAAATCATGGTGATTGATGAGAAAGGCATTGTGAGAATTTATGCAGATACAGATGCAAAGGGAAGTGAGATTTTCCGGATGCGTCACGCCTACAAAAACTATCACGACAGAAATCAGAAGCTGATGGCAAGCGGATACAATTGTTATCGAAGTAATATTTCTTGTGGAATATAAGGAGTTTTTTATGAAAAAAATCATTGCTGTATGGATGAGTGTGCTTTTGGTATGCTCGCAAATCACGGTTTTTGCACAAACCGCAGAAGAAACCTTTGATACATTGGAGCAAAAGCTCCCGACCTTGGAGCAGCTCATCACTGACTGTGAAGAATTAGGGTTGGATGTTTCCTACGAACGAGCAGATTATGAAATTATCTCTGATTTTATTGATTACGGCAGAGAGGATATTTCATGGGGACACACAACCCGTGCCGATTATGTGGCAGAGACGATTGATGCAATGTATACCACGTTAGAGGAAACCCTCAATGCCTATCTTACAGGCAAAAAAGCACCCTTGCCGGTTGTTCGCAATTATGCCGGAGATTTTGGCGGAATCAGCGGAACAGACTTTGTGAACAAGGACGGTGAGCCAATCATCTCCAATGGCTACGGAAGCTTTGAAATGATGAAGAACGACCTGCCGAGATTGCAGAATTTTGGTGCAGATATTGCACAAATCGAAATCGGTCCCCGGCACGTTGTTTCGAAAAAAGGTGCCATCAACGGTTGGAGCGGAGCACTGTACGGCGATGCGGTTGCACGGTATGCTTTAAAAGCAGGCGGTGCAGACGGAACCGGGAATTGCCTGCAGATTGTAAACGAAACCCCGGAGGATGCCGAGGGGTATCTTTCGCTCTGGCAACGGGTGAATGTAGAGCCGGAAACCACCTATACTGTCAGCCTGAAGGTGCGGACGGTTGGGGCGCAGGGGACGGCATTTAGTCCGAACGGATGGGTTGCACCAAGAGTTGCGATTGCAGAAGGGAGCCAGGCATGGACAACCTATTCTGCAACCTACACGACACAACCGGGCGAGTATTATATGGAGGTTTTGTTGATTTCTAAAATGGCATCCCGCTCCATTTTCATTGACGATATTACCCTTTGCAAAGAGGGAAGTAACAAAAATCTGGTACAAAACGGTGACTTTGACGATTCAGAAAGCTTGGAGAGTGAACACTTCCAGGCAAATTATGCAGGCATCGGAAGTTGGGTCACACAACAGTTAGACCGTGCCTATGCAGGAAATGTGATGGTGAATGTCCTGCTTTCACCGCACTATTTCCCGGAATGGGTGTTGGAGGAATATCCCGAAACAACCTTGATTAACAGCGGATGCGGTTATGATATGAACCATGAAATTATCCGGGAAGCAATGGATTTATACATTCATGCGGTTATGGAGAAAATCAAGGATCACCCGGCACTCCACAGTATTTGTATCACAAATGAACCGACCTGCGATACCCGGAACAGCCCGGCATTGAATGCGGACTTTGCCGCGTATTTAAAAGATGTTTATCAAAACGATTTAACGCAGTTGAATCTGGTTTACGGTTCGGAATATACCGATTTTTCGCAAATTACCATGCCGACCACCGATTCAATGGATGCACGTTACTATGATTGGGTAGCGTATAACGACCAATATACGGCATCCTGGCATAAGTTTTTGGCTGATACCGTCAGAAAATATGCCCCCAAAGTTCCGGTTCATGCAAAAATGATGACGATTTTCGGAAAATCCAATTCCCTGAATTTTGGAATTGACCCGGAGGATTTTGCAGAATTTACACAATGTGGCGGAAATGATGCCTGGGGCTTTTACGGAAGCACCGCAGGCGGTCTGATTTCCAAGCTGATGTGGTACGATTTGCTAAAATCTATCCAGGATGCACCGATTATCAATTCTGAGGACCATATCATCGAGGACAGAAATCAGAATTTCCACCCGAATCATGCCATTCATATCGGTGCAGATATCTGGCAGGGTGCCGTTCACGGACGGGATGCATCCATCGCATGGATTTGGGCAAGAAGCCCGGATCCTGCTGCAAATACCTATGGAAATATTCTCTACCGCCCGGACGCACTCTCCATTGTCAGCAGACGGAGCTTTGATTTGAACCGTCTGGCAAAGGAGGTAACAGCACTGCAGAAAGCACCGTCCGAGGTGAGCATTTTGTATTCACCGACCAGTAGGGCGTATCAGACGAATATCATGAGCCTTTTGACAAAGGCATATACTGCCGGACTTTATTCCGGTGCGAATCCGCAGTTTATTACCGAACGGCAACTATCTGGCGGAAAACAACCCAGCGGACTTTTGGTGGTGCCGGGAGTTACCAATCTTTCGGAGGATGCTTTTCTGGCAATTTCGGAGTATCAGAAGAATGGCGGAAGGGTTATTATGATTGGTAACAATTGTCTTGCAAGGGATGAACATAATCTGACAAGAGTCGGTGCCATTACGCCGGACAAACAACTCACAACCTCTGTCGGTGTCAATGCACTTTCGGATGAAATTTCTGCATTGACCGGGGCAGAGCCGGTCAAGAATGCAGACGGAAACACAGTAAGAACTGTAGAAAAAATCACAGCCCGATACCGTGGGGCAGAGCTTTGGAATCTGTGTAACTATTCCTGGAGCGGTGATGTTACGGTTTCGATTCCCGGAACTGCTGAAAATCTGCTGACCGGTGAGACGGTGGCGGATGAAATCGTATTAAAATCCTTCCAACCTGTTTTACTCCGGTTTGGTGAGGAAGAAGCAGAATATGCCGTAACCTTGCGTGCAGAGGCAGAACGAACTGCAGAACAAACCGTCAGCGGTATTTTGGCAACGGTGGAAAATGAAGGAGACACCGGATTTTTCAAAACCACAATTCTTTTGAAAAACGCAGGCGGTACCATGCTGGGACGTGCAGATTTTACGCAGTACATTCCAAACGGTGAAAAACGGGATATCCGCTATGGATTCCGATTGCCGGAGGGCGCAACCTCAGCGGAATTGGTTGTAAAGAATGAAGAAACGATTTTAGCAGAAGAAAAGATTACATTCTAAGAACAATGTGCACTTTGCACTTTGCACTTTGCACTTTGCATTTTGCATTTAAAAAAGGGAGGAAAAAAAGTATGGATTTAGCAAGAATGCTCCGGGTTCAGGAGGAATACTGGGGAGAAGTGAAAAAAAGACAGATTCAAGATCCCAAAAGCCGTTGGTATGGAAGCTATCAGGATGGTAGTGCTGATGTGATAGAGGCAGGCTTGCCGCTTTATGTCAATGAAAATTCCAAATACTATCGGAACTCGGAGATTTTAGAACGTATGGAACGCTATATTGATTTTATGCTGAAGGCACAACGTCCGAGCGGTCTGTTTACATTTTGGATGTGTAACATTGAATCTCCCCCTGACACAGGCTTTATGATTAATTCATTTTCTATCTGTTTAAAGCTGATAGAAAAATATAATTTCCTGGAATTGGATTCGCTCAAGCAAAAGATGATTACTTTTTTGGAGCGGACGATTCCGGCGATGATTACCGGAGGCTTCCACACCCCAAACCATCGTTGGGTAATGACAGCGGCACTTGGATTTTTGTATGAGCGGTTCGGGGATGAACGGTTAAAGGAACGTGCTTTTGAATTTTTGGCAGAGGGCTTTGACTGTAACAAGTATGGAGAATGGGCAGAGCGGAGCAATGTCATTTATAACGCCTGCTGCGATATGTACTGTTATCACATTGCCGAAATTTTCGGTGTGGAGGAGGAAGCCTATTCCGCAATCCGCCGGAACCTGGATATGATGCAGTATATGTTCCATTCCGACGGTACCATTGTTACCGAATATTCCACCCGTCAGGATAAGGGAATGCGTGGCTATATGTGCGATAAGTACACCATTGCGGCGTGCCTGATGGCGGTTAAGGATAACAATTCTTTCTATGCATATTTAGCAGAAGAAGCATTTAAAATTGCGACCAATTTCAATTTAGTAATGCTTTATGCAGACCTCTATAAAGAACAGTTTACCAGCCTGCCCGAGCCGACTCCGGTTCCGGAGCAGTATACCGTTTTGTTAAATGGAGAACGTAAAACCACCGTTCCGAAGCAGTATAGCCAATGCGGTGATGCAGTTTTAAGACACCGGAACGGAAAATTGAGTGTAACCGTTATGGCAGGGCAGCAGGATTGTATGTTTATGCAGTACGGAGATGCACGTGCCTACGGCATTAAATTTTCGGTTGCATGGTTCGGTTTGGGTGGTGCATCCTTCCCGGGGATTGAAAAGATAGACGATGTAACCTACCGTCTCTACACGCCGATTCGCGGAAAATACTGGCAGGTATTTGATAAAGAATTTGTCAAGCAATTCAATGGTGACTTTGTGCAAATGCCCAATGATGACCGTGAGGATATCAATGTGGTTTATGATACCATAGAAATCATCATTCACCTGCTTCCGGACGGTATGGATTTGGAAATCACGATGGACGATATCCCCGAGGTGTTTGCACAGTTGGTTTGTATGTTTGATTTAGAAGGTGATGTGAGCGGTGCGAGAAAGGAAAGCGACTTCATCTTCAAGCTCGACGACGGTACCGCAGTCTATGAGCGAAACGGTGACTGTATCAGTGTGACTGCAACCGCCGGTGAGCATTGTCAGGATGTTCTGCGGAATGATAAGCTCAACGAAAAGGCGCAGAATGTTATCATGAATGTACTGTCTCCGACAAAATGGAAAGTAGAATTACGTGGTTACGAAAGGAAATAAAAATGTTAGAACGAGTTTATCAACAAGTATTAAAACAAGCAAAGCGGGAAATGGGAACCGGATGTGACCGTGATGTGTGGCAATGGGATACAGGTGTTATGTTCTACGGTCTGGTCAAGGCATATGAAAAATCCGGAGATGAGGAAATTTATGCCTTCATCAAGGAATGGGTGGATTTCCATATGGGACGCAAGGATTTTGGTTTTAGCATTAATACCACCGCACCGCTTCTGAGTGTGATGAAGCTATTGGAACGGGAGCCGGAAAACAAAGCCTATTATGATGTCTGCAAACGGTTTGCAGATTGGTGCTTAGCCGAAGAACCCAGAGCCGATTTAGGAACCTTTGAGCATTCCTGTACCGTAAACAAGTACCCGAATCAGATTTGGGCAGATACCTTGTTTATGGGATGTCTCTTCCTGATTAAGTGGGGACTCTACACCGGTGAGCAGGTTTATATCCGGGAGGCAATCCGTCAGTTTGAATTGCACTATCATTTCTTAAAGGATGCAAACGGTCTGATTTATCATGGCTATGACTGTAATGAGCGTGCACATAAGGGCATTGCATGGGGCAGAGGCAATAGCTGGCTGGCAATGGCGGCAATTGAAGTGCTGAATTTGCTGGACAAGAACACAGAGGGTTATGATAAAATCCTTGCAATTTACCACGAACATATCGGTGCGGCACTTCGTTTTCAGGCAGAAAACGGCTGGTGGCATACCGTCATTGACCGTGAGGATACTTATCTGGAAATGTCTGCGACTGCGGCGTTCGGCTATTCAATTCTGCGTGCGGTACACACCGGATTCTTGGATGGAACATATCTGGAAAATGCGCAAAAAGCATTAAATGCTTTAAAAGCAGATGTAGATGCTGACGGATGCGTTCTGCACGGCTCTATCGGAACCTGCGTTATGGAGGACTACCGTGCCTATAACGATGTTCCGTTCGGGTATTCCTGCTTTATGCAGGGCATTGCAATGATGCTCTTATCAGAAGAATAAAAGTTGTAAAAAACTATCACTTTTGAAGTAGTTTGAGTAAAAAAAACAAAAGGCTGTTGCAAAATGTATATATAAATATGCAAGAACAACCGTAGCGGGCGGATATTATCCGCCCGCTACGGTTGTCAATATGGGACAACATTTTTACTTTATAGGAAACTTCGTTCCTATAAAGTAAAAAGAATTGAATGCCCGTGCGAAAATTTCCGCCAATGGCGGAAACGCACATGGGCGTAACAAAGCGACCTGCTTCTTCTTACCGCTCTGCATCAGTTCAAAGTACACGATAATTTTATGGAGCGGTTGCGGCGAAGCCGCTTTGTTCTTATATAACATTTATGTTGTACTTTCTGGCTAAAAATATAAATTTAAAGTTAATTCTCTCTCTTTTCTGTATTTTGAAGGTGTCATACCACATTTGGTTTTAAAAAAACGCGTTAGCGATGCAGGAGAAGAAAAACCGCATAAAAATGATATCTGTTCGACAGAATAAGTGGTACTTTGCAGAAGTTTACAGCTTTTTTCAAATATTTTATCGGAGATATAGCAAGAGAGTGTTGTTCCTGTTTTCTGCTTGAATAAATGACATAAATAATACTTGTCCATATGTAAAACTTTGCTGATTTCATCGAGAGATGTAAGACCTTCTTTTTCGTTTATGATGTTTAGTATTTTCTGAATAGTATTTTTATTTTCATTCGTTTCCTTTGTTTCGGAGTTTGAATATATCCAATGAATAAGTTTAGTTAAATATCCGTGTGCAAACCCGATGTTTTCAGGTTTTCGAGAATTACATAATTCAAAAATTGTTTTATAAATTTCATTGATTTCAGGATTTTCCGCAGTTGAAACGGGAGATGAGTCGAAGAGTTCTTCCACTACTTTTTTCATACCTATACTCGTATAAAAATTCATAAAAGAGTCTGCGTTGACAACAATTTTATTTCTGATGTAATGATTGCAATCATCCGGCTGAGGATATACGATATGTGCATTTCTTGCATCAATTACATAGATATGATGACTTTGCAAAAGAAATGTCTTGTCATTTTTCAAGACTAATCCATTCCCCTCTATAACTTGTATAAATTCAATTTCATTATGGGAATGATTCTTCTGCACAAACAAATCCTTGCCTTGCAGATGATAAAAATACTCATTAATTTTAAGCATATAATCACCTCAAAAATATTATATAGCAATTTGAGTTAAAAATCAAGCAATTTCTGCTATTTACTTTTCTTTGATTGCAATGTAAAATAATGTTTGTAAAGGAGATGATTCAGTGAAAAAAATTAACAATCATGAGAAAACAGGAATACTTCCGGTTATAAACATTCCAAATGTTTCCTTGGCAATTCCTGTTGCAGAAGCACTACGCCGAGGTGGTGTAAACTCAATAGAGGTAACCCTGCGTTCGGCTGATTCACTTGAATCAATAAAAAGCATCAAATCAGCTTTTCCTGACATGACAGTAGGCGCAGGCACAGTGCTAAACACTCAAACCGTGGATAGTGCCATAGAAAACGGTGCTGATTTTATTGTTTCTCCCGGATATGATGATGACGTGGCTAACTATTGTGTGAGCAAAGGTATACAGATTGTCCCGGGTTGCACAACCCCATCAGAAATGCAAAAAGCAGTAAAGCTTGGACTCAAGGTTTTAAAATTCTTTCCGGCAGAACTTTCCGGAGGCATTGATGCTATAAATCTTCTTTCCGGTCCTTTTCCGGATGTTAAATTCGTTCCAACGGGGGGAATAAATTTTAAAAACTTAGGTGCATATCTTGCAAATAAAAAAGTTCTTGCCTGTGGTGGAAGCTATATGGCAACAAAAGCCCAGATAGAAAACGGTGAATTTGATGCAATCACCGATGCTTGCAAAAAAGCTGTAGATATTTCTTTAGGTTTTGAACTGGCTCATATCGGCATCAATTGCGGTAATGAAGACAGGGCAACTGATGTTGCTGAAAATATTTCTGAAATATTCAAAATGCAACCTCGATATATGAATCGTGCTGTATTTGCGGGAAGTGCAGTTGAAGCGGTGAAGTCGAACGGACTTGGTACGCACGGGCATATAGGCTTTTACACGAACTCAATAAACCGTGCAATAGCATATTTTGATTCTATAAATATTCCGCTTAACAAAGATGGCATCAAACGCAACAAAAATGGCGAAATCACCTGTATCTACCTGCAAGACGAGGTTGGGGGATTTGCGCTTCATGTGGTCGAACGGTAGCATGGCGATCTCTGGGATTATATCGAGGATGAAATATAGAAAGGTGGTAGTAAATTATATGAAAAAAGTAATTGGTTTTGGAGATTATATTCTCCGACTTAATCCTGAAGGCTATTTAAAGTTTATTCAGGCAAATAATTTTGAGATTTTTTATACAGGTGCTGAGGCAAATGTTTGTACTTCGCTTGCATATATGGGAGTTCCAACACAGTTTGTTACAAAGCTTCCTGACAATATGATTTCTGAGTGTGCTCTTTCTACTCTCAAAAGATTTTCTGTGGGAACAGATCATATTGTATTCGGTGGGGATAGAATAGGACTGTTTTATCTTGAAAAAGGAGCATCACAAAGACCTTCAAAAATTGTTTATGACCGTAAGAATT
>SVJN01000043.1 GCA_015068965.1 Oscillospiraceae bacterium | reverse complement strand
CTTGAATTGTGTTCAATCTTCATATCATTTCCTCATATTAAAATGCTTTTATTATTATAATAAAAAATTATAACATTGATTCATAAAAAAAGCAAGCGGAAAATATCAGGGGTAGAGGAGCTTTTTCCAAAAAAGAAAAACGGAACGACACATAGGTCGTTCCCTACAGTAGATGGGTATGTTTTAACATTCTCATTGACAATAAGATGTTCAAAATTTTCTGTTAATCTTGTAGGGGCGATGTGGGCATCGCCCCCTACAATTATTGTTTGTAAAGCTATGGAATGCTTACGCCTGAATCGGCTTTAGCTTCCAGATTTTTTCGTTATATTCGCCGATGGTACGGTCAGAGGAGAAGAAGCCTGCGCAGGCGGTATTCATAATCGCCTTTTTCACCCAGGTCTTACGGTCTGCATAGAGCAGGGAAAGTGTTTCCTGCGTTTTGCAGTAGTCCTCAAAATCACGCAATACCATGTAGGAATCCGGGTTTCCGTAATCGCCGTAAACCAAGGTCTGATAAAGGTCACGGAAGAGCTGAGAGTTTCCGTCGGAGAAGGTTCCGTCAATCAGCTGGTCGAGTGCCTTACGGAGTGCGTGGTTGGTGGAGTAGATATCCTTGACCTCATCCGAGTTATTATAGCGGGAACGTGCGTCCACCTCATCGGCTTTCAGACCGAAGATATAGATATTATCTGCACCCACCTGCTCCAACATTTCGACATTTGCACCGTCCAAGGTTCCGATGGTGATTGCGCCGTTTAACATGAACTTCATATTACCGGTACCCGATGCTTCCTTGCCGGCGGTAGAAATCTGCTCGGAAATATCAGCGGCAACCACAAGCTTTTCAGCAATGGAAACACCGTAGTTTTCCAAAAATACAACCTTTATCTTATCGTTGACACGTGCATCATTGTTGATTTTTTCTGCCACAGAGTTAATCAGCTTGATAATCAGCTTTGCACGCAAATAACCGGGTGCCGCCTTTGCCGCAAAGATATAGGTCTTAGGATAGTAGTTCAGATTCGGGTTTTCCAAAAGCTTATTATACTCTGCAATGATATGCAGGATATTCAGAAGCTGACGCTTATACTCATGCAGACGCTTTGCCTGCACGTCAAAGATAGAATCGGGGTTTACGTCAATTCCGTTATGCTCCTTGATATATTCCACCAACGCAAGCTTATTTTCCCGTTTAATTTGTGCGAACTGCTGTTGGAATCCCTCGTCCTCTGCAAGCGGAATCAGGTTTCTGAGCTGTTCGGAATCCTTCAGCCACTTTTTGCCGATTTTCTCGGTAATCAGAGCAGCAAGCTTCGGGTTACAGTTGCCAATCCAACGACGGAAGGTGATGCCGTTGGTGATTGCATGGTAATGGTCGGGCGTCAGACGGCAGTAATCTGCAAAGATATCATCGGTCAGAATCTGTGTGTGCAGCTTGGAAACGCCGTTGACGGCAAAGCAACCGCACAGACAAAGGTTAGCCATATATACCTTTTCATCCGCAAGCACCGCCATATACTTGTGCTTTAAGGGGTCATTCGGATAAACCTCTTCTAAGTAAATCATCAGGCGACGGTTGATTTCTTCTACAATCATCGCAATTCTGGGCAGAACCTTGCGGAACAGGTCAACCGGCCATTTTTCCAATGCTTCGCTCATTACGGTGTGGTTGGTGTAAGCGAATACCTTGGTGGTGATATCCCATGCTTCGTCCCAGGTGAGTCCCTTTTCGTCCAATAAAATACGCATCATTTCCGGAATTGCCAATGCCGGGTGGGTATCGTTGATATGGATAACCGCTTTTTCCGGAATCCGGCTCCACTCATATCCGTAACGGCTTTCAAATTCCTTTAAAATCCATTGCAGTGTTGCAGATACTAAGAAATACTGTTGCTTTAAGCGAAGCTCTTTTCCTTCGGTGTGGTTATCCTCAGGATAGAGTACCTTGGAAATGACCTCAGCCAACTGCCGTTCCTCAACCGCACGCACATAGTTTCCGCTATTGAATTCCTGCATATTCATGACATCCGGCGATTTTGCCGACCACAGACGGAGCTTATTGACAATCTTGGAATCATAGCCAACCAACGGTACATCATAGGGCATTGCTAAGATGGTGTGGGAGTTTTCGTAACGGAAGGAGAAGCGCCCGTCATACCAATCGGTATAGACCTGACCGCCGAATTTTACCTCTACGGTTTCCTCCGGACGTGCGATTTCCCATGCGTTTCCGTCCTCTAACCACGGGTCGGGAAGCTCGGTCTGATAGCCGTCTACAATCTTTTGTTTAAAGAGTCCGTACTCGTAACGGATGGTACAGCCGTATGCCGGCAAATCCAATGTGGTTAAAGAGTCGATAAAGCAGGCGGCAAGGCGGCCGAGACCGCCGTTTCCGAGACCTGCATCGTTTTCCAATTCCACGATATCCGAGATAGAGTACCCCAACGCCTGCAGAGCATTGGTGTAATCTGCTGTCTGCATCAGGTTTAGAATGTTGGTGGACAAAAGTCTGCCCATTAAAAATTCAAAGGAGAGATAATAGAGCTTTTTAGAACCCTCCTCCTTGACAATTTTGTGCGAGAGTGCCCATTTTCCCATAATCTGGTCTCTTGCAGTCAATGCACAAGCGGTGTAAATCATTTTCGGGGTTGCATCCTCGATGGTTTTTCCGAAGTGACGTGCCACCTTTCCGACAATCTCATCCCGGATTGCCTGTGCGGATTTGGTTAATTTTTTTTGCGCCATTGTGTTCTTCCTTTCAATTATTCCTTGCTCTCAGACGCTTTGGTCTTTTTCGGAGCAGATTCTTTTTTTGTCGTCTTTTTCGGCGTTGCTTCTTCCTTTTTTGCCTTGGTGGCAGTTTTCTTTACCGGCTTTTCTTCCTTGGGAGCCTCCGCTTTCTTTTCAGCCTTGGGAGCTGTTTCTTTTTTCGGAGCTGTTACCTTCTTTTCTTCCTTGGGAGCTGCCTCTTTTTTGGGAGTTGCTTCCTTCTTTTCAGTCTTTTTCGGTGTGGCTTTTTTCTTCGGAGCCGGCTTTACCTGCGGAATTTCTACGCCGGAAAGCTCTCCATAGAGTGCAATATAGGCATCGGCAGAAACATCCCACGAGAAATCAGCCTTCATAGCCGCTTTCACCAACTGATTCCATTCTGTCTTGCGGTTGTAGAAGATATCCATTGCATACTCTACCACGTGCATCATGTCAGAGGAATTGTACTGGGCAAAGCTGAAGCCGTTGCCTTCGCCGGTGTATTCGTTATACGGTGTGATGGTATCCTTCAAGCCGCCTGTTTCACGCACAATCGGAAGAGTTCCGTAGTGCAGGCTGATTAACTGCGACAGACCGCACGGCTCAAAGGCAGACGGCATCAAAAAGGCATCGCAGGCACCGTAAATCAGATGCGAACGCTCATTGGAGAAATAGATGTTTGCCGAAATCTTATCCGGGTACTTCCATGCGTAATGGCGGAAGAGGTTTTCGTAGCTTTCATCGCCGGTACCGAGAACCACCAACTGAATGCCCAGCTCTGCCAAACGGTCTAAGGACTGTGCAATCAGGTCAAGTCCCTTCTGGTCGGTCAGACGGGAAACAATACCAATCATGAATCGGTTCTCATCCACCGGCAGGTTCAAAAGCTCCTGCAGATGACGTTTGTTTTCCTTTTTCTTGGAAAGAACATTACGGGTATCATAGTTTACCGCTAAGTGAGCATCCTTTGCCGGGTTCCATTCCTCGTAGGAAATTCCGTTTAAGATGCCGGAGAGGACATGGCTTTTTGCCTGCAGAAGTCCCGAAAGACCTTCGCCAAAAGCATCGGTCTTGATTTCCTCCGCATAGGTCGGGGAAACGGTGGTAATCCGGTCAGCATAGACCATACCGCCCTTTAAGATGTTTGCATCGTCATAGTATTCCAATTTGTCGCTGGTAAAGTAGTAATCGTCAATGCCCATTGCATCCTTGATTCCGTCCAAATCCCAACGTCCCTGGAATTTTAAGTTGTGAATGGTCATTACGGTCTTGATATTTGCAAAGAAGGGGTTATCGCGGAAGGTGTCTAAAAAGACCGGAATTGCCGCAGACTGCCAGTCGTTGCAATGAATGACATCCGGGCAGAAGTCCAATGTCGGGAGCAGGGAAAGCACAGCCTTGGAGAAGAAAATAAATTTCTCGCAGTCTAAATGGATATGGTCGTAGGGCTTTGTGCCGTTAAAATAGAATTCGTTGTCTACAAAGTAATAGGTGCAGCCGTCATGCTCTAACGAGAACACACCGCAGTATTGCTTTCTCCAACCGATGTCAATATAGATATTGGCAAGGTAGGTCATTTGTTCACGGTATTTCTGGTCGATACAGCGGTACAGCGGAAGAATTACCCGCACGTCCACGCCTTTTTTCTTTAACACTGCAGGCAGAGAGCCGGCAACGTCGCCAAGACCGCCTGTCTTGACAAAGGGAGCTGCTTCAGAAGTCACAAAAAGTATCTTCATCTGGTTCATCCTTTCAAATTTTTTCTTTCTATATTATAAACAATTCATACTTATATATTAGACGATTTTTGGTGTTTTGTCAAATTCTTTTGTGCAAAACTGTAGGTTTATACGATTGCAAAAAGAATTTGTGGTTTGATTTTATGGATTTCTACATGACATATCCCAAAATCTATCAAAAAAACCGGAAATGTGAAAAAATCGCCAACAATGGGAAAACGTAAAATTTTCAATCATCATAATAGTATGAGCAGGATGAGAAAAAATGTAGGTTTTTTCGCATCCTGATGCTTTTTTAAAAAAGCAAGAACCTGCCAACAGAGGGGAAAATAATTTTTGTATAATGGTTACAGAGTTGTGAGAGAGCAAACAAAAGGAGGGCGAGCAATGATTGGAAGAACTTAGCAAAAAAATCAGACCGAAATTTCCGTTGATTGCCCACTGGGTGCATGACGGCATGAGCAAGGGACAGATTGCAAAGCGATTGGGATTAAAAAAGAAAGAGTTTTTAAAGCTGATTGCCGAATGTTCCGATTTAGAAACGCTCATGGAATCCAGCGATGCGGAGTTTATGAATGCAAAAATTGAAGAAGCACTATTTAAAAAAGCGAACGGATTTTCTTACACCGAAACCAAAACGGTGGATAAGGGAAACGGCGAGGAGGTTACCGAAACAACCAAATATGCCGCCCCGGATATGAGTGCAATCAGCTTCTGGCTCCGGTATATGGACCCGAAAAAGTGGGATGAAGGAAAAGAAAAAGGGACAGAAAATGAAGGCGGAGTGGTGATTCTGCCGGAAATTGTGACGGAAGGGTAAATGAAAAATGCAAAGTGCAAAGTGCAAAGTGCAAAATGACAACCATTTTGCATTCTACATTTAAAATTTTGCATTTAAAAAGGGGGTGTAAATGTGAAAAAAAAAGAAATCCCGGTCGCCTGGAAGCCCCAGAAACGACAAGCGGAATTTTTAGCACGTCCGGAGTACGAAGCACTCTACGGCGGTGCGGCAGGGGGCGGAAAAAGTGAAGCCTTGGTTGCAGAGGCACTGCGGCAGGTACATATTCCGCACTACAAAGCCATCATCTTCCGAAAAACCTATCCGCAGCTACGGGAGCTGATTCAGAAAAGTCATCGGATTTATCAACCGGCTTTCCCGGATGCGGTGTATCACTCGACTGACCATTGCTGGATTTTCCCAAGCGGTGCAAGAATCTATTTCGGTTCGATGCCGAATCAGGACAGCTACGAGAACTATCAGGGCTTATCCTTTGCCTTTATCGGCTTTGATGAGTTGACGCATTTCACCGAGGACGAGTATCTCTACCTAATCGGCAGAAACCGTGCCGACGGTGCAGGCTTACGGGTGTATATCCGTTCAACTGCAAACCCCGGCGGCAGAGGTCATGCATGGGTGAAGGAGCGGTTTATCACAGCGATGCCACCCAACACTCCCTACCATTACGAGGTGGAATTGGTGGGCGAAAATGGCATCCGGCAGACGGTAAAGCGGAGTCGGATTTTTATTCCAAGCTCGGTCTGGGACAATCAGATTCTTCTGGAAAATGACCCCAATTATCTTGCAAATCTTGCAATGCAGACCGAGGCAAAACGCCGGGCGTTACTCTATGGGGACTGGAACAGCTTTGACGGGCAGGCGTTCATTGAATGGAAGAACAACCCCAACCCCAAGCAACAGTACACTCATGTGATTGAGCCGTTTGAAATTCCGGCACATTGGAAGCGTTACCGGAGCTTTGATTTTGGCTATGCAAAGCCCTTTGCGGTGCAATGGTGGGCACAGGACCCGGACGGAGTTTTGTACCTTTACCGGCAGTTTTACGGATGCACCGATTCGCCCAATACCGGTATCCGGATGGAACCCCGGCAGATTGCAAGGAAAATCCGGGAAATTGAGGATGAGTATGAAAAGGGGACACATATCACCGGAATTGCCGACCCGTCTATCTGGGATGAAAGCCGTGGAATAGACGGAACTGTTATCTATATGATGGAGCGGGAGGGCATCTATTTTGAAAAGGCAGACAATCAGCGGATTCCAGGGAAAATGCAGGTGCATTATCGCATGGCATTTGACGAAAACGGACGGCCGATGATGTATGTCTTTAAAACCTGCAAGCACTTTATCCGCACCATTCCCTCGTTGGTTTATTCCAATGTGAATGTGGAGGATATCGACACCACGCAGGAGGATCATGATTATGATGCCATGCGGTATCTGTTTATGGCAAATCCGATTCCGCCAAGAAGGCATGAAGCACAACACAAACAAGAATGGAACCCTCTTAGCTGAGGGACAGAAAATGGAGGTAAAAGGATGGAAGAAAATATTTTGAACGCAAATCAGACAGAGGAGGTCGTTCAGCCTCAGGATGTAGAACAAATGGATCAGGAAAGCTTTGAGGCTTACATTGAATCGGTGAAAAACGCAGACGGTGAAGTACAAACCGTCCAATCAGGCACCACCGAGCCTGCAGAAGATAAGCCTTACATGAGCTTTGCAACCCGGGAGGAGCTGCAAGCATTTCAGAATCAGACCATCGGAAACCGCTTGCGTGAAATCCGGGAGGCAGAAGAGGAGCGTAAACGGGAGTTTGACAGTCTGCTACAGTTTGCAAAAAATCGGTATCAGACCACAGAGGACGGGGATGCAATCGCACGCATGATGCAGGAGCTGACTCAGAATGAGCAGGAAGTCAAAATGCAGCAGCAACAGATTTCGCAAAAGGCAGAAGCAATTCAGGCCGATTGGCTCCGTCAGGCAGAAGCAATCCGGGAACGGATTCCGGAATTTGATTTAGAGCGTGCCTTTTTGAATCCGGCGTTCTACAAAAAGGTGGTGGAGGAGCGCGCATCCATTGCCGAAGCATATCTTTTTACAAAGGAAAAGACACCGCCCGAGCGAAGCATCCGTGAGGTAGGAAATTCTCCCGGCGGAATCGGCGGACGTGTCAACACGGATGTGGGAACTATGTCGGACGATGAGTTTGATGCATACATCAGAAAAATCAAAAATGAATAGGGTTGTAAAAAAGCCCGGAATGAAAGAAAGTTCCTATCATCTGTAGGGGCGGATATTATCCGCCCGGATTACCATATTGGAACAAAAACAAAATGAAAAGGAGAAAAAAACATGACAGAAACAGAAAAGAATCTTAATCTAAACACCACTGCCTCCGCAGGCAGTCAGCCGTTATTTCAGGCGGCATTGAACAGACATATCATCACAAAGGCAAAGCCGAAGCTGGTGCATCATCAGTTTGGTCAGCCGACCAAAATCCCGAGCGGCAAAACCAAGACCGTAACCTGGGACAAGATGAATCCGTTACCCAAGGCAAAAACACCGCTTACCGAAGGTGTTACCCCGAAGGGAACTGCAATTAACATTTCCCGCATCACCGATACCCCAAAGCAATACGGTGCGTATGTGTCCACAACCGACGAGTTTGATTTTTACAAGAATGACCCGTCTCCGGAGCTGTTGCGTCTGAATGAAATTTTAGCAGACAATGCCGGTGAAACACAGGACAGCTTAACCGCAGACGTGCTTGCATCGGGTACAAACGTACAGTATGCAGGCGGCAAGAACAGCCGTTCCGAGCTGACCGAAGCCGATGTCATGACGGTAGAGGAAATCAGAAAAGCGGTCAGAACCTTGAAAAACAACAAGGCAAACCCGATTGGCAGAGACTTTGTTGCAATTGTAGATCCGGACGTTGCGTTCGATTTAATGAGTGACGATGCCTGGGAAAAGGTCAAGACCTACTGTGACCCGAAGGATATGTACAGCGGTGAAATCGGACGTCTTTACGGTGTGCGTTTTGTCGAAACCACCGAAGCAAAGGTATTCCGTGGTGAGGATTTAGCAACCGACAAGTCCGAGCTGTTAGTCGCAAAAATTGACGGAGCAAAGCTCTATGTTGCCGATACCCTTACCCAGGAGGAAGCAGCTGCATTGTCTGGCAGAACCATTGTTGTAAACGGATTTTTATACACCGTTTCCTCCGCAACAGCAGGAGAAAATGGCGAAGCTTATCTGACTTGTTCCGAAGCGATTTCGGAATCGGTAAAAGCCGGAATGCGTGTCTATCCGGGCGAAGGAACTGCAAACGGAAAGCCGGTTCATGCAACGCTGGTCATCGGAAGAGATGCCTACGGTGTCACCGACCCGAAGGCAAACTTAGAAACCATTGTCAAGGCGTTAGGCTCTGCCGGTAGTGCAGACCCGCTCAACCAAAGAGGTACCATCGGCTGGAAGTGTCATCACTTGGCAAAGATTCTGGTGGATGAGTATATGGTGAGAATTGAGTCTGTTGCAACTGCAGACTGATAGGGGCTGTTAAAAATGCCCAGAACGCAAGAAAATAGGGGGATGAAACCTTAAAGGCGAAAAATCTCAAATTAGATTTCCCTTTTTCTTGCTATGAACAAACTTCGCCACTCGGCGTACCTCTGTACGCCGTCGGGTAATCCCAAACAAGGTAATTCCTTGTTTGGGCTCAGTTTGTCCATTCTGAACATTTTTTCCTATCCCCTATGAATGGGTAAATAGGGGCGGGGTATCCTGCCCCTTATGGTTTATATGAAAAATGAAAAGTGTGAAGCGCAAAGTGCAAAGTGCAAAGTGCAAAATGCAAAATGTGAAATGACAATCATTTTGCATTCTACATTTTAAATTTTGCACTTACTAAGTGGAGGATAAAAACATGAAAAAGACAGAACAGGAATTAACAGCATTTTACGAAGAAAAGGTGCCGGTGATGATTCGCCGTCCGGCAGGGATGCCGATTGGTGCAAGTCATACGGTGACGCATAACGGAAAGAACTATCAAATCCAGTACGACGAGCAGGTGATGATTCCCAGAAAAATCGCCCTGATTTTGCAGGAGAAGGAACGAAACGAAAAAAAGCTGGAATTAAGAATGGCAAATCTTGCCGGTACGGTGCAGAATCTGGACGGTGAGTAAGATGAGGATAAAAACACATCCGACCAATCAGGAAAAGGCAATGTATATCAGTAATTTCCGGGGGTTGAACCGGCATATTTCCTGCGGGGATAATGAATTTTACGATATGCAGAATCTGAGTACGGAAAAGTACCCTTATCTGTCCCCGAGAAGCTCGAGAGAAAAATCAGAACTCTATGGAAAAATACAGAATGATGCCGGGGAATGGGAAGAGGTTTTTACAGCACGTGCGGTCATTGCACCGAATGAGGCAGATACGCCGGAAGGCTTTTGCGGAGTCATCGGAACAGACTTTTACTATAACGGACGAAAAAAACAGATGCAGGTTGAGGCGGTTTATGATTCTGACGGCACTTATCGCTACGGAATGGCAATTGATGAAACCGGTGTGGTGCAGCTGTTATATTTAAACGGAATGATTCTGATTCACGGATATGAATGCGAGAGCCGACCGCCGTATCTCTACTATTACAATACTAAGGGCACCAAGGATATGGTGCAATGTGCAGAGTATGACCAAAGCTGGAACCTCGGTGAGTATGAGGTAAAGATAATAGAAGATACCAACACCATGAAAATTATTGCTTATCATGAAAAAAGGACCAGCCATTCGGGAAAATTCTGGGATTTAGAAATCGGAGAATCGGTGTTTGTGGACGGGGTTATGACCTATTCGGACAGTCGCTATGACGACTTTGGGGACAGTGTAGTTGTGGATGCAATTGTGGCCGAAATTACAGACCTAAACACCGGGACCAATGGAAATCTGAAAAAATGGACCTCGACGCTGACGCTCTTCTGCACCAATCAGAAAGGGGAAAGTCCCTTTACTAACACAAAGAGTCTGACGGTCAATCATGTTTATCGCAAAATTCCCTATATGACAAGGCTTGCCGTAAAAAACGGAAGAATCTGGGGTGCAAATCCGAACGGAGAGGTGGTTTATGCATCCGCTTTTCCGGAGTTTTTCCGGTTCCGGCAATTTGAGGGAGTCAGCTCGGACAGCACAATCATAGATGTCGGAACGCAAGGTGCATTTTTGGGCGTATACTCATATCATGATACTATAGTGGCATTCAAGAAAAACAGTATGGAGGTTATCTACGGAAATTTACCTAAGGAGTTTGCGGTCGGGAAAAGCTATCCGGAGTGCGGTTGTCTGGACGAAAACTCCTGCACAGAGGTAGGGCAGATGTTCTATTATCTGGGGTATCAGGGGTTTTACTGCTACAACGGAACCCGACCGCAGTTGATATCAGAAGCACTCGATTGCACCTATCAAAAGGCTTACGGTTTTACCGACGGAATCTGCTATTTTGCCTCAGCAGAACGTGCAGATGGCGTGTGGGAGCTTTTATGCTATGATCCACGTTACGGAATCTGGATGAAGGAGGATGGCTTGCGTGTGACAGGAAGCTTCCGGTATGGGAATGAAACCTACCTGCTATGTGAGGATGGAATTTTAAAAATGAATGCAGGCACAGAGCCGGTGGAGTGGTTTGCCGAGACAAAGCCCTACCTTCGTTCCCAACAGCAGGGCTGTTTTGAGCTGTGGGTGCTTGCGGAGTTAGAACAGGGCGAGCATCTAAAGCTTTTTTGCGCCGTCGGGGATGGGGATTGGTATCATGCAGGGGACATCCGGGAGGAGCATCCGCACCGGGTAGCGCAGTATTACTATATCCCAATCCGGTGCAAAACCGACCATGCAATCCGGTTCCGGATTGCCGGAAAAAAGCATTCGGTGATTCGTGCAATCGAAATCAGGTACGATTCTGCCGGAAGAGATTATATGGAATAGGAGGGAGCAACGGATGGGAATGAAAAAATTTGAGGTGTTAAAGCGTGTAGATACACTTTGTAAAAATCCGTTTTCTGCAGAGGAAAAAAGAGCATGGTGTGCCGAGCTGGATGCAATGCTCAAAAAAGAGTATTATCGTATGGATACACCGGACGTCGGGGAGGAGGAAACCCTTCCACCGCCGCCGTATGATGCAATGTATATAGATTTTGTGATGGCAAAGTGTTGCTACTATCAACGTGATTTTGATGCGTACAATCAGCACATTACGGCATTTAATTCCAAGCTTTCGGATTTTTCAAACTGGTATATCCGGACGCATATGCCAGAGCGGGAAACCGAAAACAAAATTAAGAATTGGATATAGGAGGATGCGGCATGAATCAGTTCAAGGTGGCGGAACCACCGGCAGAAACCGGGAATCCGGAGGCGGATATCAAGGCTTTGCTTGCGTGGTGTCACAGCCTTTATGAGAGTTTATGGAGTATTTATTTTTTAGAAAGCAGAAGAGAGGAGGAAAACGAATGAGAGAAAACACAATCAAGGTCTTTTTCTCGGCAGCTGCGGCGGTGATGTTATCCTATTTCCGGGTGATGGCAGTCCCGATTGCTGTATTGCTGGGATGTATGGTGCTTGATTACATATCCGGGCTTGCCGCAGCATGGTACACAGGATGCGTGAATTCCAAGATCGGAAAGCATGGTGCAATCAAGAAGGTTTGCTATATGCTTTTGGTGATTGTGGCAGGCGTGATTGATTGGCTTTTATACAGCGGTCTGGTATCGGTGGGCGTGGATTATGCGCAGAACTATCTGCTGGGACTGATTGTATCAGTCTGGCTGATTTTAAACGAGCTAATCAGCATTTTAGAAAACTGTGTCAAGATTGGTGTTCCGGTGCCAAGGTTTTTAAAACCGATTGCTGAGCGCCTGAAGATTTTTACCGAAAAGGAGGGAGAGTTTCTTGGAAATCAGGACGGGGACAAGATGTAATCCGAAAAATTATACCGTCGGAAGGTCGGATGCCGTCCGGTATCTGGTGATTCATTACACCGGGAACGACGGTGATACGGCGGAGAATAATGTCCGATATTTTGCCAATAACAGCGTCGGGGCATCGGCACACTTTTTTGTAGATGCGAATGAGGTTGTCACCAGCGTGCCGGAATCGGACACCGCATGGCACTGCGGTGCAAAGACCTATCAGCATCCCCAATGCCGCAACAGTAACAGCATCGGGATAGAGCTGTGCAGCTATCGGGAAAACGGTGTATATAATTTTTTGGAAGGGACACTAAATAATGCGGCGGAGTTGACTGCATTTCTATCAAAGAAGTATGAGATTCCGGTCAATCGGATTCTTCGGCACTATGATGTGACCGGAAAGCAATGCCCGGAGCCGATGCTCCGGGATGCAGAGCTGTGGCAGAAGTTTTTAAAGGAGGTGGAGCTGAGAATGGAAGTAACGGATTTGGAAAAGCGGATTACGGCATTGGAGTCTGCCAATGTCTATCAACGCATGGAGGAGATACCCCAATGGGCAAGACCGACGGTGGAAAAGTTTGTGCAAAAAGGAATCCTGCAGGGAGACGGAACCGGTGCATTGGGATTGACCAACGAAATGTTAAGAGTGTTTGTAATTCATGACAGGCTCGGACTGTACAACTAAGGAGGAATCAAATGGAAACAATGGAATATCGGGGCAAGGTAGCCCCGGAACTAATCAGCAAGGCACTCAAAATGTACGAGGTGTACAAAAGTGAGAAGCAGCCTTTAAACGACAGAATCTGTGAAAATGACCGATGGTATAAGCGGTGGCATGAGGTGAACACTCTGCCACCTTACCGGGATTCGGATAATGCCTTAAATAGTGCAACGGCTTATGTGTTCTCGGCAATTGAGAATAAGTATGCGGATGCAATTGATAATTTTCCGTATGCACATCTTCTGGAAAGAGAACCTGGGGACAGAAAAACAGCACAGATTCTTTCAAAAATTCTGCCGGCACAGCTGGAAATGAGCGGATTTAAAAAGTGCTACAAACGAAACTGGCGAAAAAAGCTCAAATTCGGAACCGGTATCTACGGCGTGTTCTATAACGCAGAGCAGGGCGAAATCGAACTGCAGGCATTGAATATCTTAAGTGTCTACTGTGACATGAATCTGCCGGATGTGCAGGATTCACAGTTTTTGTTCTTGTCGCAGGCAATCGACAACGCCGTGTTAAAGCAACAGTATCCGAAGTATGCGCATCTGTTTGACGGAGATGCAACGGTCGATACCTTCAGCGGCAGAAGTGTTGTGCGTGACCGTAGTGAGGTGCTGGATTGCTACTACAAAAAGCCGGAGGGTGGTGTACATCTTTTAAAGTTTGTAAAGGGGCAGGTGATTGATGCAAGTGAGGACATCCCAGGCTATGAAAAGGGGTTATACGCACATGGATGTTATCCGGTCATTTTCGATGTGCTTTATCCGCAGGAGGATTGTCCCTTTGGCTATGGTGTGGTGGATGTCATCCGCAATCCGCAGATGTATATCGACCGGCTGGACGGTATCATTTTAAAAAATGCGGTCCTCTCGGGAAAGCAACGATGGCTGGTCAAGGACAAGGGTGCAATCAATGAGGAAGAATTCAAGGACTGGTCAAAGGATATTGTCCATGTGGACGGAAGCTTAGACGAAGCCCATATCCGCCCGGTGCAGGCGGGCGGAATCTCTAACTTTATTGTTCAGCACCGTCTGGAGAAAATCAACGAATTGAAGGAGGTCATCGGAAACCGTGACTTTCAGCAGGGCGGAACGGTCGGCGGTGTTACGGCGGCAAGTGCGATTGCATCCTTGCAGGAAACCGGCGAAAAGCTCTCCCGTTCTATGATTGACGACAGCTATGATGCCTACAAGGAGCTGGTTGTTATGTGCATTGAGCTGATGCGTGAATTTTATGAGAAGGAACGGGTTTACCGCATCACCAACGAGCTGGGCGATGTGGAATTTACCACCTTTTCCAACCGTCTGCTAACCGGCGTGGAGTACGAGCGGGATGCGTTGGGTTTCCCGGTTTCTGTCGACTACCGACGGGTAGAATTTGACATTGAAATTGTCCCGGTCAGAAACAATCCCTCCTCAAAGGAGCAGAATAATCAGGTGATTATGGAGCTGTGGAAAAGCGGATTTTTCCGGGACGATATGCTGGATTCCGCAGTTCTGGCATTGGAGAGTATGCACTTTGACGGCAAGGAGCTTTTGATTGAGAATATGAAACAAAGGAAAGGAGCGATATATCATGGCTTATACAACCGTGAATCGTGAAGAAAACACAAAAAAGTTAAAAAAAGCAAGCAGTAACAAAACCGTAGCGGCAAACAATCCGCTGACAACACAATTCCATCAGCCGAACATCAAGAAAAAGTCGGTGCAGGAGGGAATCAAAACCGGAGGATTGGTTCGTGTCACCGATTATGCACCCCCGACAGGCGTTGTCAATCCGCAATACTCTGCGGAAACGAATAGTGTATCTATCGGCGGTGTTATGGTTCCGGTGCAGGGGATGGAGAATAACCGTGCCTATGTTGAGCGTGCGGCATTGGATCAGGCGTATCAGCAGGTGATGGACAGACTCGGAATCCGAACCGGAAAACAGCTTGCCGATGATTGGGACGAGAAGTATCATGTCCGCTTGAATGAAAGCCTTGCAAAGCTGGAAAACCGCCGTCCGTGGAGCTATCAACCCGAGCGGGACCCGGCATATCAGGCATACAAAAAGATGTATGAACGTGAGGGAAGACTTGCCTATCAGGATGCGCTTGCTTCTATGTCCACCAGAAACGGCGGCAATATGACCTCTGCCGCCCTGACCGTTGCCAATCAGCAGTTAGGACAGTATTTAGGAAAATTAGCAGACCGGATTCCGGAATTGCAGAAAAATTCCTATGACCGTTATCTGGGCGACTATAATATGAACCGTCAGACCTATGAGCAGGTGGCAGAACACGCCGCACGTGATTGGGAGCGGATGCAGGCGCAAAACGAGACTGCAAAGGCAGATGTTCAGAACTGGTATCAGCAGGAACGTGAACGAACCGAGAACCGTCAGGCAGACGAGCAGTTTTCCCAAGAGCAAAGAACGGCGGAGCAGGAGCTTTTGGAAGGGGAGCGTGCTTATCAGCAGGCACAGATTGAGAAGGCATGGGAGAATGCAGAAAAACGTGGATATTTCTCTTGGGAGGAAATTAATCTTTTACATATTGCACCTAATGCCGATGGTACCTATCCGACACCGCAGGATATTCAGATTCAGCAGGAATTACGCCATTTTGAGCAAATCGAAAAGCAGAAACTGGATTATGAAAACTGGCTGGCGCAGATACTTGCCCTGGCAAAAATCGGGGCGCAGGCAGAGGAAACCCGAAAAACTAAAAGACTGGATCATGAAAATCAGGCAAGAGCCAGACGGGAGCAGTATGGGTATAATTCCAAACTAAAAAGCCAACAGCATCAGCATAATAAGGATTTGGTGGATTATAGATATCAGCTGGAATTCCCGGGAGAGGAATAAAGGAATGAAAAAAAGGGGCGGTGGGTGCCGTCCCTTTTTCACTTTATAGGAAACTTCGTTCCTATAAAGTAAAAAGAATTGAATGCCCGTGCGAAACTTTCCACCAATGGTGGAAACGCACATGGGCGTAACAAAGCATTATGCTTCTTCTTACCGCTCTGCATTAGTTCAAAGTACACGATAATTTTATGGAGCGGTTGCGGCGAAGCTGCTTTGTTCGTGAAATATGTTGTGGGGAGTAATGTCAACCCAACAGAATCGTGTCCCCTTATGTTATTCTTTGTTTTCGGTGGCAATATCCGAATTTATATACTTTTCTTCCAGTTCAATTTGAAGCTCTTTCAGTTCTTCGATGATATCTGTTATTTTATGAAATAATTGATAATATAGGTCTTTATAATCTGCCATGTTCTGATTCCTCCTTTCTACAATATACCGAATTGGGATATTTTAATTATACCACAGTGGTATAATTATGTCAAGGAGTTTTTGATTATGAGATTAAGAAGTTTAAGAAAAGAAAGAAATCTAACGCAACTAAAGCTTGCAATGGAGTTGAATATGTCCCAGAATACAATCAGTAGATATGAAACCGGAGAACGGGAAGCCGGATACCGTGAACTAATCAGAATTGCAGACTATTTTAATGTCTCTATTGATTATTTGCTGGAACGGACGGATAAGAGGAGTTTTGAGAAATAAAGAGCAGATGCATTGAAAAAGAACGTAAAAAAGCTTGAAAACATTGTTCCTTCTATGATAAAATGTCATAGAAGGATTTTTTTGTATCGAGATAGGGAGATAGTACAGCAAAACAAAGGACGAGTCTCCTTTGTTATTCCAACGCACAGGAGAACCGTCCCCTTGTGTTTCCTTAAAGATAGGAGAGTGTAAAATGAAGAATATTGAAATATTGAAACAGAATGATTTTCATGATAGCTTGTTAGAAAAGATTTCTTACGATGAAAAAAATCAGAGAGTGACATTGGAAATTGATTTTTGTAATTGGAGACAATCATGGTATCATGAGAAAGAGCCGGAAACAAAGATTATTGTTTTAGTTTTTGAATTAGTATCAGATATCGTTATTCCGGAATTTTGTTTGGACAGCGATGGAATTATTGAATTTAATTTCTTGCAGAATGAAGAGAGTACAACAGGTGTGGAGATTGTAGTTTTTAATGAGGCAGAAAATGCAGAACATTCCATTGTCATTTATGCAAATGAGGTGAATGTAATTTGGGACACAAGGGACGTTTGAGCTAATTGAGGCAATGGACCATTTGGGGACGTCAGACTGTCACCCTTACCTACCGGCAAGCTTGAAAATTCAATGGTGTTGTTTTCTGCTTGAATTATTCGACAGTCTGACGTCCCCAAATGGATACTGAATGAAATTCGTATCATTAACCTTTCATCAACAATTCCATAACATACATTTCAAGGGCTTCATAATCCCGTTCCTCCACACACTTTTTCTGGAAATCATAGTCAAATTTTGCGGCTTTTTCTTCAAGCATTTTTGCAATCTTAAGACTGTTCTCAAGATGCTTATAACTTCCCTCTTGTTTCTCGGTTCTCATGACCTTAACATCAAGGCCTATGTATTCTCCATTTTCGCCAAAGCCATTTTCCATAAGAACCTTCATCTGATTGAATGCTGTACGAAGATTTTCAACACCAAAGCTCTTATCCTGGTCAAATTTCATTCCGTTCTGGTCATTCAAATGCACACCCCAAAGTTTGCCCATAGCCATTGCAAAACCTATTTCACTTGCCGGATCAAGTCCTGCAAGCATCGCATGAGCTGACTCTAAAAGTCCACCCACTCTTGATGGATCATCAGAAGCTGCTGAAATTGCCATTGCATGTCCCAAAGTAGGACAAACGCTTCTGTCAACAGGCTCGTTTGGTTTCGTCTCAATCATAATTTTTATGTTTTTATCATAAGCAAGCATTTTATTAATTGCATCTATTAATCGTTTTGTAGATTCAACCGGACTTTTGCTTTCATAACAAATAGTTCCTTCTCTTGCAAGCCACAAAACAAGCTTGTCACAACCTAATGCATTTGCAATATCAATACTTCTGTATGCACGCCACATAGCAAAATCGCGATCTTCCTTGTTGTTTGAAGTAAATCCACCATCTATTGTATGTGGATCCATCCAAAGTCTTGGTGCAACAAACTCTGCCTTTAAATCATACTTATCAAGCAATGCCTTTACATTTTTAGCCGCTTCAATAATTTCAGCTTCTGTCATATTGTTCATATTTGGAACTGCGTCATCATCATGGAACTGGATTGCATCAAATCCCATTTCTTTAAATGTCTTGATTTTCT
>SVJN01000042.1 GCA_015068965.1 Oscillospiraceae bacterium | reverse complement strand
GATTATTTAATTTTTCCCATAAGCCCAAATATGAAATAACATCTTTATTTCGCATCCATGTCTGAATTGGAACTTTCGGCTCTTTCGGATTTGCATATCTGGCAATATCAGTAAGAGAAATATAATCTTCTTTATTTATCTTTTTATATTTAATATCTATACCATTTACTTCTATTTGATTATTTTTTGCCACATTGCTTTCTCCTTTCAAATTTCGACATATTTCGACAAAATACTATGTTATAAAGACTGTATAATTTAGATGCCAAACTCATTGATGTCATTTTCGTGTCGTGTTAGTGTTAAAAAGATAATTTGTACATATTCCCATTATGGTCGATGTAATAACAAATATCATTTTCAAAATCTATCATCTCAGGTTCAATGTTTGTTCCAAAATCCTTAAACTTTTTAAAGTTTATCTCTTTTTTCAGATTTGTATCAATAATTCTAATAGCAGGAGGATTTTCCTGACTGTCTGTAAATCCTTCCAAAGAATAAATTTTGCCTTCGTTACAACAGGCACCCTGAACATAATGGTGATAATCGCAATCAAAATAGTCCTTAATATCAAATTTACTTAATACAACTTTTTTAACATTATATTGTTCGCACCATTCCCCTTGCGTTACTTTCGGCAAAGCAAAGGAAAAATATCTGGTGGTTTGTGTGTTATCCCGCATTGTAAACGCATAAAGAATCTTCTGTTCTGCATCAATTACAAAATTACCGTAAGGTCTTGCATCCTCTTTTTCACCTACGGACTTCCAAAGGTTTTCATCTTCAACAAAGCCTATTTCAATGATCTGAACTAGTGTTGATGTAAACTCTCTTTCATTTCTTTGCAGTCTATAAACCAAACACACGCCTTTTAATTTGTTGTCAGCGTTGGCGTAATTATTATATATATTTGTGTAAAGCAACGGAAATTCATCCGTTTCATCATAATACTCCGCTCCGAACATAACCGAATTACTGTGCGGTACGATGATATCATGCTTGTCTAACACAAATTCCGAAAAAATCTCCGCCTCCCCGTCTTTGGCTGTGGCAAGAGCATTCATCTTGTAAACCGTACATTCCCCCAAATGGTTAAAGCTAAATAAATAACCGTTACAGATTGCACCGTCCTGCCGGGTGCCTTTTATTTTAGAAATCTGCTCCATGTTCATAGATTGGTTCCTTCTTTCGTAAATTGCTTGAATACAATACAGCGACATTATATCACAAAAGACATTTGATTGCAATCCTTTCTCCAACAAAAGAAGCTGTAGCAAAATGTATAAATATGCACGCATAACAACCGTAGGGGCGACTACCAGTCGCCTGCGGGCGGATAATATCCGCCCCTACAACGGTAAATTATATTTTGATGCATAAATATTAATTTGCTACAACTTCTTTTGATTACTTTTTAAAAATAATAACATCGCTCGTCTTAACCGCACGTGTTACGACCACAACCTCATCGCCCAGCGAGCCGTAATAGGAGAAATCCTTTACTTCGTCAATCTTTCCGACTCTTAACGATTCCTTTTCTGATGAATCATACACATAGACGTTACAGTTTTTCAGATTGAATACTTCATCCGCTGACACCTGATCCATGAACCGGAACTGTGCGACGGTTCCGTGATGCGACAAAATGCTACCCAGCATAATTCTGACGTGTGCATTGACACCGGTGCTTCCTGCGGTGTAGGTATGGGTGGTACTGCTATAGAGAGCACCCTCCCTCGCTTCTGCATTATACAAGTGGTGGATGGTTTTTACGATGCCGTCCTTATCGGTCTGATAACGGATGACACTTCCTGCAGAAACCGTTCCGTTTGCAGTCTGGAGAAGTCCTGCATCTTTTACAGTCACTTCTATCTGCTTTCCTCCGCTCATGCCGGAAATCTTGTGGATGATATTATCATCCTCGTCGATGGTTTCGACCACTTTTCCTACCACCGTAATCGCAGAAGAGTGCTTCAGCTCCGGACGATAGGAAACTGCAACCGCGTCTGCCGCCAGCGTAAATGCACCGGTTACATACCCCTGCACATCTGCAATCATATCTTCTGAAAGAGATGTGCGTGTTCCGACATAATAATCTTCATCGGTAGCATTCTCCTGATCCATCGGAATAAAGAAAATGCAGGTATCATCTGTTACTGCGAACTCGGTCTGGAACACCATTGCTCCGTACCGCTTGAACAGCTGCGGAGCGGACTTATAGAGCATATTTCCGTTTGCAATCATGCGGAGCGAATCCTTATCGGATGCCGCCTGATAAGGTGTGAAGCCTTCCTTGACAAATGCAATATCAATATGCTTGATTTCTTCATCTGCCATGCGGTATTTTATCACCTGACCGACAACCAGCAAATCCTTTGCCGCTTCGATGGATTCCACCTTATCGCCGTCAATATACAGCTTTTCACTCGTATAGAATCTTCTGACACCGTTCTCGGCGGTCAGGAGCTTTAAAATCAATTGCTCCTCCACATCATCCTCCCGGACATCCATCAGATAAGCAAGCTGATATTTGGATTCGTGCGTTCCCAGAACCGCCGCTACATTGCCGTAAATATCCAGAAGAAGGGTTACTTCATTGCCTGCGGTCTGAATTGAGTTCGGATTGAACAAGCCGACTGCCGGCAGGTATTCATCCTCCCCGATCAAAACCTCGTCCTCTGCCAGAAGCTTCAGAACACCGGCTTTGGTTTCTGTGCTGACATACAAACGGACAAAGTCTCCGTCCTCACTCATCATCACAGAAACAACAGTATTTGCTTTCCATTCCGCAAACGGCAAATCAGTTCCGATGATTTCGTATTTTTCTATCTCTTCTAAATCAAGGCTGTATTTTCTGCCGGTTCCGTCACCGTTTTTGCCCAGCATAACCCCGTTGATTGTCGAAGCTAAAATGACATTCACAACATTTTCCGAAATGATACAATCATAGTATCCGTCCTTGTTGTTATCAATCAGGGTTACCTGACCGTATGCCGGTAAAAAGGCATCCCGGTTGGTTGTGACTTTTCCGTTGTACAGAACCATAACCTCTGCAGAAACCTTTGCTTTCTTTTCCTTTTCGCCTTCTTCATAGGTATAACGGTTATTCTCATACTCCAGAAGCTGTTCCGAGCTGATAGTCAACACCTCATTGGTTGTAGGAAAGAGTGCAACCAGCTCTTTTGCTTTTGCATCAAAGAAATACTGCACCGAGTAACCGAGATATTCCCGATAGTCTGTTCCCGATGCAACCGTGAAGTGATTGCCGTCGATGACAATTTCATCCGCTCCGCACTCCTGATAAGAAAGAGAGAAGCCGTTTGTTGCGGTAATCACACCCTCAGCATAGTCTAACTGCAATACTGCACGGACAAATTCATCCCCACGGAAGAATCCGAGTGCATCGTCAAAGCTTACCTCCATCACCTCGGTAAACAAAAGCTCATAACAGATTGCCGCAAATTCTCCATAGGTCAGCTCATGCTCCGCACGGGAAACAGACGGCGGTAACAGTCCAAGCTCGCCGGCTTTATGAATCGGGCTTGCTTCGTCCTTGACATACTCCTTGACCTGCTGATATCCCAACAGATTCAGCATCACATTGCAGACATCCGAAAGGGTGGCATTCCGCTCCGGCTCCAAGCTTCCGCTTCCGTCTCCGGTATAGATTCTGTTATAATATAACCATTCAATATAGCCTGCCGCCCAATACCAACGGTCTACATCGGTATAAATCTGACGGGTTCCCTCCGGCGTTTGGGTTACGTCCGGATTCATCAGGCGATAAACCATTTCACATAGCTCTGCCACGGTAAAGGGGGTTGCGGCATTATCCTGACTATCCACAATACCAAGCCCCTGCATCGCAAGCCATGATTCCTCTGCCTGTTCCTTTTTTGCATACACCGGAGCGGACAAGGCTGCAAGAACCAAAGCAAAGGAAATAACCAAACTTAAAATTCTTTTCATTGCTTACACCTCCGCATTATAACCGATTGCTGTGAGCACACGGTAGAGAATATCACAAGCATAGGCTCTTGTGACAATCAAATCACCGTCAAAGGTATCTGCTGTATTGCCCAGCATCAATCCGGTTGCCTTTAAATATCTGACACTCTCATATGCCCATTCCGGAATTTCTTCTGCATCCTGATATTCGCCCGGGTTGTTGTTCTCAACCAGAGTAACACCGTATAAATCAACCAGACGTTTCATAATTGCCGCATATTCAAAGCGATTGATTTGTGTCGTTGCATTGAACATATCCTCCGACACACCAACCATCAGACCTTCTGCAAACACGGCTGAAACATACGGATAGCTCCACTTATCCTGCGGAACATCTATAAATGCTGAGGCCTTTCCCTCGGTTGCAATCTTCCGGGTACGTACTAAGATGGTGCTGATTTCCTCTCTGGTCAAGCCCTTGTCAGGCGCAAAGGTGCCATCACCCATACCGCTGATGATTTCCTGCTCTACCAGATAGCTGACAGCCTCGTTTGCCCAAAGATGGTTTTCCATATCGGTAAAGAGCTTCTTTACTGTTTCGTTTGCTTTTTCCACCGGCTCAGGCACCTTGACTGCCTCGACCACAATACCGCTTCCGATATTGTAACCGCCACCTCCGCCGCCACCGGAGGATGTGTTTTTCTTTTGCTTTGCAGCTTCTACTGCTTTTTCAAATGCAGTCTCGATTGCCGCATAATCTGCAAAATCCTTTTTCATCATTGCCGCATCCGCCTTTTGCGGAGATGCAAGCTTGTTATACTCTTTAAAGTCTATGTCCAGAAGCTCTGCCTCCTGATACTTTTTCAGAATCGGCTTCACCTCTGTCCATTGTGCCGCATTTTTCAAGGATTGCTCTAAGGTATAGAATGCAAGCATTTGGGATAATTCGCTCACACTCTTATAGGGATACGAAGCCACTTGTGCAAGAATGCCTGCTTTTAATGAATCGGACGCTTCTGTGAACAAATCGTCCTCCTTGCCGATCGGAACAAGGTCAGTATTTAAAATGCTGTAGGTTTCATCCCCTAAAAATGCCTGATACTGTGCATTGCTCGGATTTTCTGCAAGACTTCTGACGATGACTGCACCATAGAAGCCATCCATAACGGAATCAATATCGTCTAAATCAATCATAGCATCCTTTGCCATGAAAGCATATACCTCTCCCGGCTTCTCCAAGGTTGCAAATTCCGTCATATCCAGGTTCATATACTCGCCATAATTCTCTATCACAGACTGCATTCCTGCAGATGTTTTTTCGCTGTCTGCGATTGTCTCCTTCATGCTATTGGTGAGCATCTGAAAGTGTTCGGATGCGAATAGACCAAGTCTCGGAGCGGCAACTGTCAGGTCATAGTTTCCGTTTGCATCCTTATTGATATAGGAGAAGGAAAATTCTCCGTTTTCGTCTGTGAAGCCTTGTGCCGCATAAACGATTGCATCCTCTGCATTTTTGACCAGTCCGGTGACTGCCGCACCGCCTGCATTCTCCGTCACCTTCACAGAAACCTCCACGGTATTGGTTGTCTGGTCAACGGTGAGTGTCTTTTCCAGCACACTTTCTGCAGATGCACTCATACAAAGTATGAGTGTCGCAAAGGTTGTGATAACGCCAATTCTCTTTTTCATTGTCTCGTCCCTTCCGTCTTGTTATTGTATCATAAAATCGACCGCATCCCGGTAGATATATCCGAATTCATTTTCTGCCGTTACCAGCAGGGTATAGCTTCCGCAGGAGAGCTTGCCAAGGTCAACAAAGAGCTGATTTTCTCCCTGTTCATAGCCCTGATATTCCCTGCCGGAGAGATATACCTTGATTTTCTTGATTGTATCATTTGCCGGCAAGGTTGCCGTCACCATCGGAACACTTCCCTGATAGAACATTTCTTCATCCGCAATGCCTGCAAGCGTCAGCTCATCCCACTCGATGGTATCATTTTTGGTATCATCCGTGTACCAACCGATATTATTCAGATAGTAGGTAAAAGAACCGGTACCGCTTACATTCACGCCAATTGCAATATACTGAATGTCCGCAACGGAAAATTCTTTATTGGGATCCACGCCTTCCGGCAAATGCTGACGAACCATTTCATCCCACGGGATATAGTAATCGGTGTAGCCTTTTTTGATAATCTTTCCGTTTTCATTGCCTTCAAAGTATTTTCTGCCATCGGTCATGTAAGCAAAGCAATGCATTACCGCCTGACCGATATCCTCATCCCCTTTGACCGAGAATCGGATTCCGGTGGTGTTTTTCAGCGAATTTTGCTCGGTTACTTTAAAGTTCGGATAGCACCATCCGTTTGCATTCATATTTACCACAAATTTCACTTCACTACTGAGCCAGGAAGGATTGCTAACCTTAACCGTCCCACTGCTTGTTGAGCCTCCGGTCTGCCAATAGCTCGACCATTTCGCACGCGAGAAGGTTCCGCCCAGTTCAATGGTGTCCTTGATTCGGCAACGAATCTGTGCGGTGCTTTTGGTGATTTCCTCGCCGTTCATGACACCGCTGAATTGTACAAAGCCTTTTTCTGCCGTTTTTACATCGTTTGCAACACGGATTTTAAAGGTGACATCCGCACTCGACATTGCCCCGACCGTTACATTCTGTTCTGTTTTATCCAGAACAAATTTGTCCGAAATCTTGGCATAAATTGTTCCGCTTTGTTCCTTATCGCTGAAGTTATAGACACGAATTGTACAAAGATTATCTTCATTTTTTATCATCAGATAACCCTTCATCTTTTCTTCTACATAGCACTTTGATTCAAAGTTCGGTTGCAGAACAATTCGTTTTGCATCGGTGATATTCACTCGTTCATAAGAAGGCTTTGCCTTTTGATCCGCAAGATATTGCGAAGCCGACACCGTTTCCCCGAACAGAACATAAACAGGATTCATATCAACCGACAAGCTGATGATACCGTTGGTCGGGTTGATTGTTTTTTCTCCACCCATCATATCCACAACCGTGACCGGCTTGGTCGTTTGCACCTGAACAAAGTTTTCTCCGCTCTCTGCCCAGAACACACCGACATCCCTTGTCCCATTATCAAATAAGTATCCGCGGATACGCTCCGTTAAATCCCGGAAAATCCCTTTAAATTCCGCACTTCCCAACTGATAGGTCAGATTTTCCATTGCAGTATAGGAAGCCGACGGTGTTTTATCCTTACAGAACACGCCAAACTCCCTGCCGCTTTCGTAATACTGCGGCACGACGAAGAAGAAATGCTTATCCGTTCCGTTTGCAACGGATTGGATATTGTTAATGACCGCCGCCCTTGCCTGCTGGGTTCGGGAGCGTTCCTGCTCCTTGCCGATGGAAATACCGCCCTCTGTTACCCAGACTCTGCGGTTTTCATATCCGTAAGCCGTTAAGATATCACGGTTTGCGGTAATTTCACTTCTACCGAGCGAGGGAGTTGTTTCGTATTTATCCCCACCCGATGCATATGCATGATAATTATATAAATCGGTATATTCCATAAAGTCATTCATCATGCAAAAATCAATGTATTTCGTACTGTCCGGAGCTTGTGCAAAGCCTCCGTGAGAAATGCCCATCCCGGCATTTCCATCCCGAATACCAATTGCCGCCGCTTTTAAAAATGCCGCGTATCGGTCTGCCGTTTCATTTGCAAAGGAAGTGTCTTCCTCGTTCCAGACCTCCATATAATCTACCAGACCGGCATATTTTTCGGAATAACCCTTCTGGAACTCATAAACCTTGAATAAATCATCCGCCATATGTCCCAGAGAAACATCCGCTGTCCTGGAATCATGGAACATATTGATGACATCCATGCCGGTACCTGCAACCGTTTCATTATTATATTGATACAATAAATCAGAATATTGCCAATAATACCGCTCCCGCACAAAGTTGACACCAGCTAAGCGAAGTGCTCTGCCCAAATTCTGCACCTCTGTTTTTCCGGTCGTAAGTGCCATTCCTGCAAAATCCATTGCAAAGTGCGGATTTTCCGGTCTTTGGGAAAGCGGATGCACCACCGCAAAGCCGGATTGATACAAATTCTTTTCCCCGTCTGATATCAGCATCCGATACCATCCCGGTGCAAGTGTTCCAAAATCCAGGTCTTTGGAAAGCTCAGCAGTTCCAAGTGTAAACTGCGCCGCCTTGACCGGCTTATGGAAATAATCCTCAACCAACACCGTGTAGCTTGTGTTCGCTTTGGGATAGTCGGTAAAACGAATTTCAAATGCGCAGGCATCGGACGGCTCAAATACATGAGAAGGCTTTGCCGGAATCACAGAATCCAAACCAAATTCCTGCTTGGAGAGGGTGAAATAATCTAAATAGAATACCGCCCAGTTGTTTTGCGATTCTCTGGCTTCCTTGACTAAAAACTCTATTGTATTCGCACCGCTTTTCAGTTCCACCGTTCCAAGCTGATACAAATACATATTGCTTGAACCAAAGCTTGCCCCGGGGTGTGAAATCTTTTCAAATACATCCGCAGAATAAACCCAATCTCCGCCATTGACTCGATAATAGAAATTACTGGTATAAACCGAATCAATATCGGTCGTAACAGCAGAGAGTAAATATCCGCCCGCCGTCGGTGCTTCGAAGGAATAACCCACGGTATATTGCGTGCTTGCTCCCCACCAATTTGAAATAACCATGACCGGATTTTCGTCCCCTTCCGGCAACACGGAGGGGGTGATGTTTCCGAGTGAAGGCTCGTACTGCTCGCCCTCAACCCGAATATCCTCTGCCGATGCGTGTGTGCCGAACAAAAGAAGTAAGAGTGCCAATAATATTATTTTTTTCATACTTCTACTCCTCTCTGACCACTACGGCATCATAAACCGGTGTGATATTATCGGTTGCCGAAACCGAAATTACCTTATATTCATTCCCCGAATCGGGTAATGTGTAGGTTTTTACTTGTCCTTCTGCCAAAGTTTCCACCGGATACCCCGATACGCTAACTAATTGAGTTCCGTCATACTCGGCAATATACATCTGATGTGCTTCGGATTTTGTTCCGAATGGTGATAACAGCTTTACCTTTACTTCGCCATCCTTCTTTTGTGCATCAAGGACCGCAAAGCCGTATTCCTCATGATAAATATGGAACAGTTGCTCATAAGGATATGTATTCACACCATCCGATGCCGCCACGGTAACCGTTGCAATTCCCGGCTTTAATGCAGTTACTTGTCCATTTGCATCTACCACAAGAATATCACGGTCGGAGCTTTGATAGGTAACGGCACCTGCTTTTCGCAGTTGCGGAATATGGTAGGCATAGCCTTTTGCATCCTTTGCAAAAATTGAAATACTTGCCGTCTCACCCGGCAATAAGATGTCACGGTCGGTACGGGCATAAAGTCCGCCAAGCGTTTCGGTTACCGGACTGCATGTTACAGACGACACAAACGCCGTATCCGCTCCGATTTTGACCGTTAACTGATTTCCCGGCAAGATACTTTCCTTTAACTGATATCTGCCAATCAGCTTGCCGTCCTCCTCGTACTCCGAAAGCACCCTGACCGTTGCATCGGACAGATTCTTTTCTGCACTTCCTTTGGTGAGTGTTACACCGTTTACCGAACAGCTTGCCAAAGCATGTGCCGCCGTTTTATCGGTCGTCATTTCCACTTCTACCATATATCTTGCACCGTTTGCAGGGAAAACGGAATAGGTATAATCACCTACTGCATTCGTTTGCGGATTTACCGCAATGCTATCCTCAGAAAAGGTAAACTTCACACAGTCTAAAAAGAAAATATGCATACTGTCGCTTGTACTTCTTGATTCTGTAGAAGAAAATACAATCCGGTTCATACCCTTTCGCAAGGTAACTGCGTTTTTCATCCGCAGTAGCTTCATCAGACCGGCATCACTTGCATTCGATAAGCTTTTCACCCGGCTGACCGTCTGCGCGTTTAACAGATAATCGGTACCGTTTACCGACATCTTCACATCCGAGGTATAGTTCTGGTTAATATCCGACATCGCAAGCTCTGTCACATACACCCCGTCATAGGGTGCATAGAGCATATATTCCGCACTTGCAGTTTTCCCGAAAGCACGGAACATCCGCACATCACCATTGGACATATCACTTCCATAATTTTCATAGTAATAGCATTCACCGCTTGCGGTTGTGTAATCATTGCACTCTAAATGCAGATTCTCGGAAATTGTTTTTTCTGTTTCGGTCAGCAAAATATTTCCCAGCGAACAAACGGAGGTGCTTTTGCTTTTTCCGACCTTGACCGTAATCCGGTTGATTCCTGCATCGAACCCCATCTCGTAGGCTTTTGTAATATCGGAAATTGTAATCGGTGCACCGTCATTGATTTGCAATGTCACCGTACAGGCAGTAGCAGCAGCACTCGGAAAGCTGACCTGATAAATGCCTGCTTTTTTCTGATACCACTCATAAATAATTTCTGCCTCTGTTTCGGTAACTGTGATGATTTCGTTTGCAAGCTCTGCACCACAGTAATCAGATGCAGTATACCCTGCGGCACTTGCTCCGGCAGGAATCAGCATTCCTGCAACGACTCCGGCAATCCATGCCGAAACTGTTTTTTTCATAACATTCTCCATTCTTTCCTATTCCACATTGAACCAGACGGTATCTCCGTAAACATAGTTCATTGCAGATTCGGCATAAACTCTCATACGATAAGCGCCTCTTTCCAGACCGGATAAATCAATGGTCATCTGATTGCCCTCTATCGTAAACTTTTCATAATCCTCTGCCCCGATCTTAACGCCGATTCTGTCATATGCCAAATCTTCGCTCCAGGTTGCCGTTGCTGTAGTAAGCTCGCCCTGCTGATAGGTTTTTTCATTTTCAATTCCGGAAATTTCCACCTTCATTGCCGCCGCTGTGGAAAGGTCAAAATCTGCGGTGTAATAACCGAAATTGCTGACGGTAAACAACGGATTTCCGTTACCGGAGCCACGGCGGTTTCCGCCGATTTCAATTTTCTCAATCAAAGTCGGATCAAAATCTCTGGTATCTACCTTCACACCAAAAGGACTGTGGAACATGATAAACTTTGTCCACGGAATGACATACTGCTTATTCCGCACATCCATCATCTTATCGTTACCGAGGAAGTAACGTCTGCCGTCGGAATAATCCAAAAATACGTTCATACCAAACGCGGTTACTTCTCTGTCGCTTGCAATATCAAAGCAGATTCCGGTTGTGCCTGCCAATACCGATGAATCCTTGACATGGAACAACGGATATGCCCACATATCTCCGCCTCCGAACTTGATTTCCAACTGAACGGCACCTTCGTCCACCTGTGTTCCGGTAATAACCGAATCACGGCTTGCATTATTCAAGGTCCAGTTCTTGACATCCCTGGAATTTTCAAAAATGCCCTGCGGTTCTACCGTCAGCGGAACCTTCGGAATGATTCGTGATATACTCGGTGAGAGTGCTTCGCCCTCCAACACACCGTCAAAACGCAAGAACTGTGTGACATCATAGGTAACAGTATCGGTTGTTTTAATGTTAAACTTTAAGATGCCTCTTGTTTTGGGTGCAACCGTAATGGTCTGTGTCGGCTCTGTCAGAATAAAGCCATCGGTTTCCGGCTTACCGGTAACCGTCACGGTTACCTCACGGTCGTTTAAGTTATACACCTCTAAATCGAAGATATTATCCACACCGTAGCCGGTGATTTCATATCCGTCGGTTCTGGGTGTGTTGTAGTTGTCGCCGTAAAAACGCTGACAAAGCACAACCTTTTGTGCCTCGGTAAAGGTTTGCGGCTGAATCTTTCTGATATTTCTTCCTCTTGCCGGCAGATAGTTTTCCAAATCTGCTTCGCCGTTAAAATGTACATAGACCGGATAGTTGGAAAGCCTAATCGGTGCACCTGCCAAAGCATAGCTTTCTGCACCCATGATATCGCAAACCTTTAAGTTGCCATTGGATTTCGGAATAAACTCTGTTGCATTTTCCGACCATACAACCGCAACATCATGGTCACCGTTGAAGAACAAATGTCCTTCCGCACCGGCGGGAAGTCCTGTCATTTTTCCTTTGTATTCGCCAATCTGTAATTGATATAACAAATTTGCATATGCCGAATAATGTGCCATCGGCTCGTTATTTACATTGAAGCAACCGAAATCATTGATGGTTTCTGCATAAGGACCTAAAATGAACCAGAAGTGCTTTGCGGTTCCCCTTGCAATGGATTGCGTCATACCGATAACAACGCCCTGCGATGCTTCCTTTTCCCCCTGCCAGGTCATATTCTTTGCACCTGACGGAATGGTTCTTGCCATACCACCCTCGGTAATCCACAAGGGAATATCTGCATTATTTTCATCCGCAGTATAAATCAGATTGGTATGGAAATCCAGATTGGAAAGACCTGCCTGCGGAATAATATCCAATACACCCTTTCCGTTATAGGCATGGTTATTGTACATGGCAGAATAATCTAAAATGCCGTTTTGCATACACAAATTGATAAATGCAGCGGTATCTCCCGCGCCTGCAAAACCGCCGAAGCAAGCGTTGGTATTTGCACCCGAATCCGCAACTGCAATTGCCATAACCTTCATAAACGCCGCATATTCATCTGCTGGTTCGGATGCAAATGCAGTATTTTCCTCGTTCCAGCATTCCCACATATCAATTGCATCGCCGTAGGTCTTTGCCGCATGATAGAACGACCAGTAGGTGTTCATGAAATCTGCCGGATAGGTTCCTCTTTTTACACTCCAGACCGGACTTGAGGTAAAGCCGACCGTTACATCAATTCCATGTTCTCTGAGGATTCCGACCGTGCTTTTATCTACATTGACATCTGTGGAATATTGTCCCTCTGCAGGGTTAAAGCTCGGATAGTCAAAACGCTCTCTCACCCAATTGATGCCTGCCAGATTTGCCGCACGGGCATATTTGGGAATATCTCTTACATTTTTGATTGTCGCCGCCGCCGCAAAATCCATCGCAAACGGAGAATCCTCTTTTGTATATTCTTCCTTATTATATGTCACTGCAAATTTCCCGGTCATTTTCTGTTTGTCGCAACGGACATCCAGCGTATAATGGCCAACAGGCAGCTGCCCAAGATTCAGGTAAACCTTTTGTGCGCCCTTCTTTGCGCTGATATTTCCTTTTAAAACGGTCTGCCGCCAGAAGTCCTTGACCTCAAAGGGCAGAGACATATTATTTTCGCATTCACTAACTAAATCAATACTAAACTCTACCTTATCCTTGCGTTCATAAACACCCAAGTCCTGATAAGGTGTCAGATTATAAATCCCGAAGGGTACTTCCTCCAAGGTAAAATAGTCAATCCACACGACATTGATGCCATCACTACGCAAATCATCACCACGGTTTTCAAAGGTGATAATATTTTCGCCTTCTTCTAAGTGAACCAAGCCCAAATCATAGTGTCCAAACAAGTCTCTGAAATCGGTCGATGCAATATTCTTTAAGATTTTTGCGTTCTGTGCCGCACTGATCTCTTCTTTTTCATTCACAACCACCCAATAGTCGCAAGTCCAACCCTTTGCAATCAGCGTGGTGGTTGCTTTCAAATTGTAACCGCCCTTTTTCGGAGCGTTTACCTTAAAGCTGATGCGGTAGGTTTGTCCTTTTTCCATCGCATTAAAGCTATGTACAAAGGCGGAATTGGAAAATTCTTTATAGCCTTCCTTTATGGTAGGAGTAAAATTCGCTTCTGCATAATCCTCACCCTCGATTTTAATTTCCTCTGCACATACCTGTGCAGTGAGCAACAAGAACACGCAGATGAATGCGTACAAAAACTTTTTCATGTTGTTCATCACTCCCTATCATTTTTTCTTCTCTTTTTAAAATCAAATCACCATTCTGAAATGATATTGTAGTACCTTGTAACATTTTAAACTTTACGAAACCAAGGCTTCTCCTTGAGGAGCACCCCAGGGTGGTCTCTCTTGCCTGTCAGCAATTCACCTTCAGGCTCCGCCGATAGGCGGTGGTGAGGTGTTGTAGGGAACGCCCTGCGTGGCGTTCCGCGGAATGACACATAGGTCATTCCCTACGTTTTCCACCTCATCCGTCAGCTATCGCTGACCTTCCCCTCAAGGGGAAGGCTTAAGTTAATGGCTTTTGGGGAACCCCACCCCCACAAAATATGTCATTTTTTGAATTATTTTACTGTGATTTCGTCACAAATCGGCTTCATGCCTTCTAAACTATTCCATACAAATGCCTTAACTTTATCGCCGGAAACTGTCCTGGTAAAGGAGGATACTCTGCCTCTTGCCGGATTCACACCTTCTACCAATTGACCGTCTGTGAATGAGGTATCCACGCCGTTTTCCTGTGCATATCCACCGATGAATACATCTGCAGAACCGGTACCTTCTGCAATTCTGGTAAAGGTCATGGTTACAGTAGATTTTTCTGCATTATAGCTTGTTGAAACCGGAACGATACCGCTCTCATCGTAAACGCTTACCTTTGCAGTTGCAGTATATTCGCCGTTATAGGTAACGGTAATGTTTGCCACACCCGGATTCTGACCGGTGATTACGCCGTTTTCATCTACGGTTGCAACATTGGTATTAGAAGATGTATATGCAACACTCTCAATCAAAGATTTGTTATAAGTATAGCCGTTTTCGTAGTAAAGATTTGCCTCTGTCTCTAAAGTAGCGCCAACAGCAAGCTTGTTTGTTGCAACGGTCAGATCAGCTTCGCCGATTTCTAAACCGGTCGGGAATAATTCCAGACAGTCAAAGCCGACAAAGTTATTATTCGGTGCGGTTTCACCTGCACCGGTACATACGAGTTTAATGCTGTGCGTTCCGCCTTCTGCAAATTCAACGCCCGGAACATACTTCCATACTGCGGTATTTGCACAAAATCCTGTACCCGGAATGCCTCTTACTACCTTACAGTTTTCCCCGGTTAAATCAATCAACTCGCCACCGTCAATCGAAATTGCCGCCGTACCGCAGTAAATACCGTTAAGATGCTGTGCCTTATCAATTTCTGCTCCGATGGTTAATTGCAATTCATAAGTACCTGCCGGAGCAGTAAATGTGGTAACAGTATTTTTGTTGTTTTCCCAGATTCTGTGCCATTTTCCGCCACTCAAGCCAGCCTGCGGATGAACCTCGGATGCACGACCTTCTTCACCTTCAAAGAAGAAGCTTCCGCCAACATTTTTCGGAGTGAACTTCATGCAGTCCAATGCAAAACCGTAGTTGTTATTGGAAGGTGCAGAATAGGAACGGATGATAACAATGTTTTCGCCCTTTTCCAAATCAACTGCAACCTTGTTGTATTTTCTGATAAAGAAAGTATTGTTACCTGTATCTACGGTACTTGCCACATTGCTGATGTGGAATGCACTACCCTCAGACATATCACCAATCTTGGTATCGTTAATCAGAACCTCAAATCGTCCCAACCAGCCAACATTATCAGACGCAAATAATTCCAGATTATATTCGCCCGCCTCAGGTGCATACAAGCTGTAGGTATAGCTTACCGGTACACTTCTGACAGCACTGTGGAAGAAGCTTCCGCCGTAGCAGTTAGAATTGGTATTGGCAATCTCGGTTTGCTCATGTGTACCGTCAATATAATTCTGTGCTTCAATAATCAGAGTTTTTCCGTCAACAATGGTGCTTGCACTTGCCGGAGTCACACTTAAATTATGCAAATAGAACGTTCCCATCGTTTGTGATGTCGGAATATTGTTCACCGTAAAACGGATGATGTTGATACCGGCTTGAAATTGTACAGCGGTTGCCTGATTTGCAAAGTTTGTGTCAACCGCTACCGAACGGATCAGGCTATTGTCAATATCTGTTCCGTTTACCGACAAGGTAATCTGGCTCACCCATTGGGTTCCTGCCATCTTATTACCCTTCCACTTGATGTTATAAACACCTTCATCCTCAGCATAGACATAATACTCTACATAAGAGCCTGCATCAATATTCGGTTGTGTTGACTGCATTGCCAGATAATCTGCCGCATAAGTCGGATGTGTCTGCGTAATAAAATCCGGCTCACTCGGATTGATTGTAGTCACCGCATCCGATGCAGATGCCATTGCCGGCAACATACCAATACACATGGTAGCTGCCGCAAGCAAGCTAATTAGTTTGTTTTTCAAGTTTTTCATTTTTTTCTTTCCTTTCTTTTGATAAATTTTATCATAAGACGCATTCCTGCGTTTTATTTACCTTAAATTTCTCCGGTATTCGCTCGGGGAGATGCCCACCAGCTGTCGGAACGCCTCACGGAACCGTCTGGAGCTTTGCCAGCCGACCGCCTCGACAATTTCATCCACCGACATATCGGTTTTTTTGAGCATTTCCTTTGCCTTTTCTATCCGGCACTTTTTGATATAATCCAGATAGTTCATTCCGATATATTTTTTGAACAGCTTACTCAGATACGCCGTCGAGCAATAGAACTGCTCCGCAAGGCCGGATAGTTGGATATTCTCGGTATAATGTGCGTCGATTTCCTCTAAAACGTGTTTTAAAAGCTCCGGCACACCCTCGGAGATATCTGACTCCTGCACGCCCTGCAATTCCGAAACAAGTCCGACAATCACTTCCTCCAGCTCTGCCGGATTGATTGGCTTGGTGAGATATTTATCCACCTTCAGGTCAATCGCACTCTTTGCATAATCAAATCGTTGATAACCGCTCAGGATAATGATTTTCCCGGGATATTGTTCATCCCGCAAGGCTTTAATCATGGAGAGTCCGTCCATACCGTTCATGCGGATGTCAGCAATCACAATATCTGCACCCTTTTCCCGGATTAAGGAGAGTCCATCCATGCCGTTGGATGCCGTTCCGACAATCGAAATCTGATACTGTTCCCAGTCCAGAATCCGCTTCATACCCTCTAAGGTATAGTATTCATCGTCGATAATAACCAGCTTAAACATCTTTCTCCACCTCCGATCTTGGTACTCTTGATACCGGAATATGAATCAACACATTGGTGTCCTTCTGATAATGGCTGAACAAGTCAATTCCGTATTGCTCTCCGTAAATCAGTCCAATCCGCTCATGCACATTGACAATGCCGATTCCGGTCTGCTCACAATCCTTTTCCTGCAACCGTTTTTTGAGCCGTTCCAAGTGTCCCGGTTCAATGCCCTGCCCGTTATCCTTCACGATAATTGCAATCTCGTCCCCGATTTGCTGTGCCATGATGACAATTTCGCACATATCGGTTTTATGGACAAAGCCGTGGCTGACTGCATTTTCTATCAACGGCTGGAGCATGAATTTTATGGTGTAGCAATCCATCAGCTCGTCCGGAATCAGAATCTTGTAGTTGAATCTGCCCTTGAAACGAAGCTCCATAATCTTCAGATAGTTAATGACATTTTCGATTTCCTCCGAAAGCTCAACCTCGTTCCGGCTGTCTAAATTAAACCGCAGCAGTTCACCCAAACGGTTGGTAATTTCAATCACATTCTGTTTTTCATCCATGATGTTCATCATCTGAATCATCTGAAGCGTGTTAAAGAGAAAATGCGGATTCATCTGACTCTCATAGACCTTAATGGTAATTTCCTTGAGCATCAGCTGCATTTCATAGTTGGATTCGATATTTTTCCGCAAATCCGCACTCATTTCCTCAAAGGCACGACGGATTTTTGCAATATCTCCCTCCTCCGCTTCCGGCATTTCGGTAATTTCGCCGTAACGGTTGATTTTAATATATTTTAATAATTCTTCAATCGGACGTCCGATTCGCTTGGAAAGCACATAGGAAATGGCAAACACCGCCAAAAGTCCGATGCAGGCAATCACAATTGTGCTGGTCATCGTCTGGGCAAGATTTCTTCCGGTCATATCCATCTCAATGTAGGAATAAACCTTCCAGCCGTCAATTACAGTATCCTTTTCGGAAAACAGATAGCTTACCCCGCCTTTTTTCATGCTTCCGTCTGCCTGGCAGGAAAAAACAGAATCAAAGGGTTTTCCTATCAGGGATTCGTCCTGCGCAATTGCAATCGTCCCCAGGGAATCGCACACCACCGTATAGGTCTGTACATTCTCTGAGAAAAAGTCCTTTCCCATCTGCTCGGTATCTAAATACAAAAGCATTGTACCAAGCTCTATCTGACGGTAGCTACTGTCTACATAGACCATATCCTTGCACCAGACCAGGGCATTTCTGCCACGTCCGGCACTTGCATAACGCCACAGTCCGTTTCCTTTGGAAAAGTATTCCGACTGCTTACATTCTGCAATCAGCTCCAGCTGAGAATTAATACTCCAGAAAATTTCGCCGGCGCTGTAGCATT
>SVJN01000041.1 GCA_015068965.1 Oscillospiraceae bacterium | reverse complement strand
GTAGTTAATCACTAAGCACCGCATCAGCGATTCCGGCAGATTCAAGTCGGCATCACTGTTTCCCTGATAGATACCTCTGGTATAAAGTTCTTGGATGATATCCCGTGCATAGTCCGGAAGCTCAGACCAGTAGTGATATACCCTTTCCTGCTTGTCTGCCAACTGATTGACAAGCTGTTTCAATTCTTCAAACTCTGTTCTGGTAACTTCCACCTTTTTTTCCTCCAATCGTTGTTTGAATGCGTTCCATGCCAGGCAGTCAATCATCGGCAAGGGGCATTTTTTGCCCGTGACATCGAAATGACGGCAGACATGGTAAATATCAATGCCGTACTTCTTCATAAGCTCACGCACTAATTCTGTGGCGTTTTTCAAGGTGTTTTCCGTAAAGTCGGATACACCATTACGAATCGAATCACAAAGTTCAATGCTGATTGAATTGGCGTTTGTGACGATACCATGCAGGAGACCTCCTCCGGTCTTTTTACAATCGGCATATTTTTTTCCGCCTACTGAATAGGCTACATAGTTATCCGGGACAGACTGCGTGATGCTGTCATCGTCTACAAAATAGTGAGCAGAGGCATTCGTGATATTGTTTTGAAAGTAATTTGCATTTCCAGAATCAGAATCCCCATCATTCCCGGTGTAGTGAATCACGATGTACTTAATTGCCGATATTGACCGTTTACCGCCGTAGTTTTTTCTGTTGGCTAATTTTGTCGTGATGTTCATACCAATCACCTTTTTGTACTTTTTGGCTTGTTATATGACATTGCCAATGTACTGTCGGAATCTCCCTCTGTAGTCGGGTCATTGACAGCATTCCAAACCGAGCAAATGACCGCCACAATTATCACCGGATTGGATGCCGCCTGATAAAACAGCGACCATAAAGCATTCCATGTGGTGATATCTGTCCAGTTTACACCCAAGTATGTAAGAATCGGTGCAACAACCGCAATTGCAATATTTCTCCAAAACACCGGGTTGTTGAATCTGACTCTCCAATTGATTTGTAACATTTTTACTTCCTCCTAAAATTTAATTTTTCCAGAAAAGAGTGCTGCTGTGATAGCAGAAACGACAACCGACAAAGCTCCGGATAAAATGCGTTCCAACCACATGGACGGTTTCTTCTCCACAGCCGCAAGTCTCTGCTCATGGTTTTTTACAAGCTCATCGTTCTGTTTCACCAATGCACTAATCTCCAATGTCAGTTTTTGAATTTCTGAAATCATATTTTCGTGCCTTTGAATATCACGCATATCTCGCTCAAATCTTTCGTCAACCAATTTGCCATGCTCCCGGCAAAAAGATGTTGTTACAGGTTCACTCATTCCTCATCCTCCGTTTCTGAAACCGTTTCGTAAAACAACTCTTTATCCTCATCGGTCAGATACGGATACCGTTGTGAATCCTCCAAAAGTGTCACAGCATAGTCGTACTGATACACCCCACGCTGCACACAGTTGATAAATGCCTCGATAACTCTTTGATTTCTTTCCATTTGCTTTCCCTCCTTATGCTTCTAATATCATTGCCTGCAATCCGGCAATAACCTTGTTAATATCCTGATAATATCCGATACTCAGGATTGGTGAAACAGAAGTTTCTGCGACATAGGTACTCACTCCATCCCGAGCAACCATTCCATCGACTGCAACAGTTTCCCCTGCACCAAGCGGTGCATCCAGAAGAACTGTTACCGTTTCCGGTTCTTGATACGGAACATATAAGATGTCATTTCCGCCAACCTGTATCTGAATATTTTCTATCTGCATTTTATTTGAGTTCAAAGCAAATACCGGATAATACACTTTTTTGTTACTTTCTTCTATTATCGTATAAGTCATTGAAACTCGTTGCTTCTTTCCTTGTTCGTTCAAAGGAAATGCCGCACTGGTATATTGTTTCGCACCAGTTTCTCGTCCCATCAAATTAACCGATGTTTTTAAAGGTTCTGCAGAGTTTCCTGCCTCGAGCAGTGTAACATCTGCCGAGATCGTTACTTTTTGTCCGGTATAAACAGTTACGCCATTTCCGCCGGTTGCTGTAAAACCGGGGCGGAACCACCCTCTTGCATAGGCACCAGTAGCTGCTGTATCAGATTGATTTCCCTGTACAATTGTACCATTTTCTAAAATTTCCACTACCGTTCCGTTTGCAACCTGCGGAGCAAGATATTGGAACATATTTTTTCCATAAATCGTAATTGGAATCTGATATTTTCCGGAATCGGTCAAATCTCCGACACCACCCTCTGCACCGTGAATCTGGAATGATAACAAGCTTTCTCCTGCAAGCTGATCAGAAAGTACAAGCGGATTCCCGGTTTTTACGGTAGAAGGCACTGCCATTTGTTTGTCGGCTTTTGTTTGCACCTGTGCATTCATTGCTTTATATTCTTCCTGCAAAACATTCATTTCCTCGCCATAATTATGAGATAAAACTTCGTAAAATACCTTTCCTGCTACTGTAAGAATGGCAATATTGTCTCCCTTTCGTATTTTTACAACTGGAGAACATTGTACCCACAATACTTTTTTTGGTATTTCTGATGATAAACCAGTAACAACTCTTACGTTATTTTCAGTCGAATCGACACCATACACATCAAAAACTTTTGTATTTAAAGTTCCTAATGTATTGTCTGCATCGTCTCCGATAGTTAAATGAATATCTAAATCCTTATAAAAAATAATCCCTTCGTTTTGTGGGACATCAAAATAGACACGATATGAACCATCTTCCATTTGATTAATACCAAATCCGACACATGTGACTTGATACGGAGCACCACCACCATGAGGCTGTGTATACAAAATATCGTCACCAATATAATTGTAAACCGGCGTTATCCCGTCTGGTATATCATCTACATATTCAGGCATATATCCCATCGATGCAACAGAGCCGACAAACACATACGCCTTCTTTAAATTAGAAAGCTGCGTTTTTTCTGCATCGGTGAAGTCGTTGGTAGAGAGACCTTTGCCTTCTTCTGCTTTTTGGAAACCAGTATGTCCGGATTCCTCGTAGCTCAGACCTTTTAATTTATTATGTTCTGTCACCGGTCCGCTTCCTGAACCAATAACAAGCGGTTTATTTTGTCCTCCCAGTTTCATACGTTTACACCCCACTTTACTGCCAAATCACCGCACTTATATGTATCACGATTTCCGTTTGGATGAATCAAAGTGATTCGATAGATATATGGATTTTCGCTGATAGCAAGTGCCTTTTTATTATTTGCGTTCAATTGAATCAAAAAGGTTCTGTCCGACCGGAGAGAGTACGTCTCGTTGATAACCGGCTCTGCATCCGGGTTCTTTGCTACCACAAACTGCAACGAGGAGCCGTCTGCAAATTCACCGTCATAGCTTTCCTCAATCGGCAGCTCAAAGGAATCGTCCTTGGCATATTCTAAATCTTTTCCGTTTAATACAATTATCATAATGTTCCCCCTCAAAATAGATATAGCTCGATAGTTGCTTTATGGTCTCGAATAAAATTTTCTGAACTTCCATAAATTTCAAGAATGGAGCCGTTTTTCTTAAAATAAATATGTTGGGAATAGCTATATCCGGACTGACCATACACCTTGTTCACACAAAACGAACCACTTTTTCCCGTTTCATCAAGAGGTACTATTCTTCCAATCGAATTCGTCCCATTTACTGCCACAAATGCATACGAAGCATCTCCAACATCTATTGTTTTTCGCAAAATAGTTTCAGTTGGTTTTGAAGAGAAAGCAATCTCATAAGTGTCATGATGAATTGGAGTAATCGCTGCATTCGGTGCCGCCTTATATTTTGAAAAAAACCTCTTATCCAACACATTCCCATCTGCATCCACCTGTCCCAGCATCACGTAGTCACTTGTTGAATCCGGCTCCGTTTCCGACACAACTATCTGACAGGTATTTGTCGCTGTATTGTTCAACGCATAAATGTATGTATTTGCCACGAAATCCACCTGCAAAGCTTCGGTGATTCTTTTCTTTGCCCCATTGTTAAACACAATAATTCCAGTATCTATCGTCACTTTATCTTCTGCTTTTGTTAGCTTGCATTGATTTAGTGACAGCAGGATTCCGGCTGAGACCAGGTCCTTTGTGATGTTGTTAAGCTGTTGCACGGCATAAGGCTCTGAATTTTGAAACTGAGAAAATTCTGTAGCACCTAAGTCCACGGCAAGATTATTCACATCCTCTGCTGTAATAGCTGTACTGTATGCGATTTCTGACATAAAATCATTCCTTTCTTAGTAATTTTTTTATCGGGTTTTGTTTTTCCACTCCGAACACCGGAATTATCACATTCCCCCGTCTTTCAAAAATTTCTTTTATCTCGGTAATCTGCATGACCGTCTGGACACGTTCTGTTTCCACGGTCACATAGTCCCCCAGATTATAATCCTTCCCATAGATATATCGGTCAGATGCCTCTGCAACAATTGTTTCCATTGCTCCATGCTCTGCCAGATACTCGTCAATGTTTTTTTCTTTGAAGCATTCACGCCGCAGGATGCCTGCAGCAGTTCCGGTGACTATCTCCGTCCCTTCATCATCCACAGAGTACCCGACATTATAGGTCTGAAAAATATCCCGTGTGTAAGTGTAATCTTCAAGATTCCGATACCGTTTTCCGAATTTGATATTTTCCGAAAGGTCAGCACCCTTTAACGTGCGAAACTGCAACCCTCGCAAATCAAATTCAACTGCTGTTCCAATTTCATTAGCAAGGCAAAGCTCCTCCAGAATTTCATCCAGCATCTTTGCCTCCGGCGTGAAACTGGTTGCATTTCCGTCAATCGTATCTGCCGAAATAGTCAGTCCGGCAATCTTCCGGTCACCGGTCAGCAAAAACTCCGTTACAAAAGACTTGATAATTGCGTCCGGAGTTCCTTTTTGTTCTTTCGGATTTGTGACATAACGGAATCCATAAATACCCTTTAAATCATTTCCAAGAATGCTGATTGAATCTGTCTGCTCGATAATCTTTAAAACGATACCGCTGTGTATCATACCATTATAAAAAAAAGCAATGATATCATTTTCTGAGAACTTATTCGATGTGGTCTTAATCTCAAAGCTTCCCACACGGTAAAATCGTTTGTTGTATACGATGCTGATAATTTCCGGGATTGTTTCCTTTTCCTCAAGTGTGACCGGATTAAATGTTTTTACTATCATTTGAGCACCACCTAAACACCTAAATAATTTTCATAAAATGAAATTTTTACATAAGTTCCAACGGCATCACACAAAAGATTATTTTCTCCCGTCTGCAAGGAAAAGAACTCAGAATCCAGGGTGATTTTCCCGGTGATATTCCCGGCAAGGTTGCTGGTTATCCGCTGATTATACGAATCCACGGTAATGATTTCACCCACCGTAGGCAGATAGTTTAATACAAGCTTTTTTTTGGTTGTCAGATTCTCGATGGCCGCACTTCCGGAAGCGGTCGCATTGCAAACAATCGTAAAAACCGGGAACGCTTCCACATCCCCGGAATTGACGATTTTCGCCTCATTTACAAGACTTGTAAAAACACAAGGAAGTGTGAAGGTATCTGTCACATCATCTTTGTACTGGAATAGATTAAACTCACGCAGATGTCCTGATTGCCAGTAGAATCCAGGAATCGTTACATAAAGTTTAAACGGCAACCACCATTGTTTCCTTGCTCCAAAGGTTGGGAGTTTATCAAAGTAACATTCCGCAGAATATGTGTTTTCCCGGTTGCAATAGTATATCCGGACACTTTCCTTTAACGAACATGCCGTAATCAGCTTTCTTTTTAACCGCACCATTGTTTCTGAATTTTCTGCATGAATGATTCCGCTGATTTCAAAGGCACGTTCATTGTATAAAATATCCCGATAAACTACACCGTCGCTGGAGGCATATTCAACCTTTCGCTTGGTTGTCGAACCGGTCTCCAAATTGGAAACACCTGTCAATACATAGTCCCCCCGGTTGGTGATATGAATATCTTTAAATCGAAAATATCTGTTGTGAATCATGCCAATACCCCCCAATTACCAATATTTTCCATTGTTCGCCTTGTCTTCTTTTCAATCTCAACAACCGTTCCGGCGCCACCCCATATCTGCTGGTTAATCGTTGTCTGATAGACATTTCCGCCCGGAACGGTACCGGCAAAAGAAACAAGTCCACCCAACCCGGAGAGCGTTTCCTTTAATTTGGTAACAATGCCGCTCCCAAGTAAGGTTCCCCAATCCTCACCCACCTTTAACATATCCGGATTCAAATCTGTAAAAAGATTTTTTGTATCCACAGCCAATGTTTGAATTTCATCCTTGTAGACTTCAGCTGTCGCTTTGCCGGAAAGCTCACCTATTTTTTTGAAATCAGAAACAAACTTATCTCTTTGCTCCGGTGTTGCCTGCAATAATTCCTCTGCAAGGATTGCACCGTTTTCCCCTCCAAGCTTTTTGATTTGTTCAATCATAGATTCATCAATGCCAATTTCTTCCAAGCTCAAAAGATTCTGATAAAAGGCTTCTAACTCCTGAACCTTTCCGGATAAGTCTGCAAGCTTTCTTTCCTCAGTACGGGTGAATTTTTCACCGTTTAATTCAAACAGAAGATGCTCCCGTTCGTCCTGAATCAGATTAACCGAGGATAAACCATTTTTGTACGATGTCATTTCAGAATGTAGTGCAGCAATTCTTTTCTGAACATCCTCGACCATGCCTTGATAGATTTCCCTTATCTGCTGACGGTGTTTTTTTGCCGCCTCTGCTTGTGCTTCAAGCCCTTTTAAATACTCTTTGTTCTGTTCCTCGGTTCCCTCTGTCTGAATCCTTAATAACTCACCCTGATAGTGTTGTTCTTCTTCTGTCAAATCCTCATGTTCTTCCTCAAAAACCTCTACAACATCTTTAAATGCTCTTCTAACCTTTTCTTTGTTTTTGATTAAACCAAGTGCAAGACCTTCATCGACAAATTCAGCAATTTCTTCTGCCCATCCGGAAGGCGAGTTGATATCCAAAGGTTTGGTAAACCAGGTTTTCAGCTCTGCAATAAAACTGCCGATTTTACTTTTTAAAAATGGTTTTCCGCCATCAATGCCAACCTGCATACCTTCCGGAATTGCTTTACCGATTTTCTCATATTCTGTACAAGCATTCTGATACTGAATCAACGCCTCGTCTGCCATTGTCTGAGTAACACCCTTTACACCCTCGTCAACCTTCTTTTGCATTTCTGCATATTTGGTTGCCGAAAGCATAACTTGTTTTTCTAACTCATCTTCCGTAGCCTCTCCTGCAATCTTGAAGCTTTCACCCACACTGTTATTGATTTGCTTTATATTTTCTGCATTTCCAGAAAGCAAAGCAGCATAATTACTTTCATAATCTGCTATATTGCCGTAATACTCATTGATAACTGTGTCGTTTTCTTCATAGGCTGCCTGTAGTTCTGCTAACTCACCCCGAATCTGAGACATTGCTTTTGCTCTGTCTACTGCACCAGCCTTGTTTTTCTCCGCCGCAAGTTTTTCATACTGAGCTTCTTTTTCTAAAATCTTAATATAAAGCTCGCTTTGCTTCGCTCTTTTTTCATCAATAGCGACAATTGCCGCCTTATAGCTTTCTTCCTGACTTGCCAAAATGATTTCAGCACGTTTTTTTGCAAGCATTTCCTCAATGGAACTACTCAAATCCTGATATCCTTTTATTTGGTCTCCGGTGAGCTTTAATTCAAGCCCGAGTGCTTCATTTAATTCACCGAGAATATATTCCACTCTAAGCCTATTTGCTTCATTCACATTCCCGTTTTCATCAGCAAGTGTTTTTAGCTCATGATACAATCGTGTTGTGTAATCAATTTCCGCAACAGCGGCAGAGGTTTTTTCTTCCTGTGCAATTTTTGCTTCTCTGTAAGCCTCATTTTCAGCCCTGATAGCTTCAACAAGCTTTTCTGTTTCACTCTTTGCGGTAATGGTTGTCACCACATTATCCAGAAGCTTTGCTCCAAATTCAATGATTTGTGCTTTTACAGGTGCAACAATTTCACCGACCTTTGCCATTGTGTCGTTCCAATGCTGTTGAGCCTCACGGTTTGCAATCGTAGACGCATTCATTTCCATGTACTGCTTTCCGGTCTCTGCATACAGTCCGTTCAAGGTTTCAGTAATCAATGCAGCTCTTTCTTCCTCGGTTTTGAGCTTTTCAAGCTTTTCATTGAATTTATCTTCAGATTCTCCTGCCCAGTTCAACGCATCGGCAAGAACACCTGTAACCTGTCCGACCTTTGCAGTTTCGTTTGCGGCTTCGGTCAAGCCTTCAATCGGCAATGAATCCGTGAATTTTGCATTGACACCTGCTGCGATTAACGTCCAGTCAGAAAGCTCTTTTTGATTATTTGTCAGTTCGGCAAGATGGTTGACCGCCTCAATTGCCCTGTCATCTTCTCCCAAAAGACCATAAAAGTCCGAAAACGCTTTCTTTGCATCTTCCGGACTTTTTTTCGCTGCTACAAATGCGGCATTTAATTTGTTTACATCCTCCCGGTACTCTCTCGTCTCTGCCTCTAACTGCGAAAGACCTGCAGCTACACCAACTACTGCCGCACCAAAACCAGCCGCTCCCTTTGCCACCGTTCCAAAGATAGATTTTAATTCCGAAACACTCTTGCCGGTCGTGCCGATGCTCTTTAATTCCTTGCCGGTTTTCTCACTTTCGTCTGACAAGTCTTCTAATGCCTTTTCGGTTTTTAAAATTTCACGTTGCAACGCCCGATATTGCTCCGCACTCGTTTGCGTGTCACCGCTTGCCATTCGCTTATCTACATCGGCCTTTGCTTTCTTTAACGCCTCTAACTTTGTTTCGGTGGTCTCGATATTCTTTGCAAGAAGATTCTGCTTTTGTGCAAGAATTTCTGTGTTTTTCGGGTCTAATTTTAATGCCTGTTCTACTGCTCTTAATTCAGAGCGGACATCTCTTGTTTTTTTATTGACATCAGAAAGAGCTTTTGATAGCCCCGTTGTGTCACCGCCGATTTCAAGGGTGATTCCCTTTATTTTTCCTGCCACGATAGCATCGCCTCCTTTTTATTTTTTTGCACGAAAAAACCACGCTCACAAAGAACGTGGTAAAAATTCTATTTTTTGTTTTTGATTTCATTATAAATCTTATCAATTCCCATTCGGATAACATCAGATTTTGAAAGTTTGGTTTTTTTTAAATTTTTTTAAAAATTATCAAAATCCTCCTGTGTCGCCTCCTGTTCGGAAAGCCCAAACATTTCACACATAATATCTATCAAATTCCCGATATTGAAAAACTTTAAATCAGCAACAGAGAATCCGATTTTTCTTACAAGCATAGCATAAAGCTCATAGGTTAATCGTTCTCCTCCGTTGCTTTGTGTTTTTTTTCTTTCTTTTCCCCCGTAGATAAGCTTGCAACCGATAACGATACCAATTCATTGATATACTTTCTGACAGGAAAGGCAGTAAAAGAAGAAAACCATGTTTCCAAATCCGGAAGCTCGCTGTCTGCCGTTTTTGCAAAGACCCATGTCAGATAATAAAGAATTTCGATATCCGCCGCCCCGGTCGACAGCGTATATACATCATCAAAAAAATCCCGTTCAAGATGTTTTTTATAAATAAAAGGCACAAGCCCATTTGTTTCCAATTTAATCTTTTTTCCGTCAATAATAATTTGTTTTTCCATATGTTACCTCCTATAGTGAACTCGGGGAGCAAGCTCCCCGACCCCATTCAAATTACTCTGCCGTAGATGTTCCGCTTACTTGTACGGCATCAAACCATTTGTTATAAACCTCGTTTTCAGATTGCAGGCAGGTTCTCTTGATATCCCCGGTGTTCTTTGCCGGAGTTGCAGAAAGCTTCAAGGTTACCTGATTCGGATTTACACCGTTGCCATTTGTCTGGGATGCAATATCCGGCTTCTCTCCCATACATCTATATAAAACATGACGCTTTTTCTTTTTGTCGCCGTCAAACTCAAACAGCAATGCAAACGGGGAAGGTCTGTCTTTCCTATTCTCAACGACCGTATCTCCATCCACGGTCATGCCTAAGCAATCTGTGAGGTACGAATCCGGAACATCATAAAGCACCAAATCCCCCTCATAGCCCTTGTTGTCATAGATAACTACATACTCCGGGTCATCATCTCCCGCAATTGCAATCTTTTCAACGTTTTTCGGCAGCGAAATGCTTGCACCGCCCGGCATCGGAACCGGTTTTCCGTATTCTACACCATCAGTTCCCTCTGCAGTAATTTTTGCATAATATACATTTTTTAATCCAAAAGTAATTTTGTTTTTATCCATTTGTTTTCCTCCTTATCACAAAGAAAAATAAAATACAGTCTCTCTGAGCTTCTCGTCAGAGAGGTAACTCCCCGTCATTTCATACGGGATTTCGTTTTTTGTCAGTAATTCCTTAATTGCTTTTTCAAGCTTCAAATCCCGGTACTGCGTATACAGTTCAAGGCGATAGTGTTCGCCCTCTGCATATGTGATATTATCAGCAAAAACCGAATCATGCTCATCCATATCATAAAGCATATATGGAGGCTTTTGTGCTTCCTCAAACACGCCATACGCAACCGGAATCCCCAAGGTCTTTATCTCATTTGCAAATGTTGCGATTGTCATAAACTGAATCCCTCCAGTAATTTTTTTGCCAACTTTTCTGCCTCGGACCAGTGAGGATGTTTATTTGTTCTGGATGTGCCGCCATGTATTGCATGACCATCTTCCAAAAGATGCGTCATATAATACCGCCTGTTTGCTATCACATTTCTATGATACCCCCTACCCTTTGCAACCGTTTTAAAGTAAAAGCTTTTTTTGTACTTTCCTGTTCTCACCGGGATATTCGGGTTATTTCGCAAACTGAATACAAGCTGTTTTGAAATTTCATCCAGTTTTTCACCGGTCACAGATTCGACCTCTTGTGTGTAGGCTTCCATTTCCTTCATGATTGCCTCTGAAAGCTCATCAATACCAATGCTCATATCACACCCACCTTTTTGCTGATATAAAGCTCAATCTCATCAGAATCGGACGGAGAGAATGTCCGGTAAATCGCATATCTTTCACCGTCATATTCAAGTTCCTTTTCGCCGGAATAATTCACAGACACGGTTTTTAGAACATACTCCGGTGTCAGTCCGGTTTTCCCGGCACCAAAGAATTCAGAACGGCTGACAGATGCAACCGAAACAAAAATTTCTGTACGGATTTCCTCTGCCGGAAGCCGCTGTCCGATTTCATCCTCGATATAGCCTCCCGACTGAATCAGATAAGCAATACCATCCATCACTCCGCACTCCCTTTCTGACTGAATAAGCGGTTATTGAGGGCATAACGCAGAGAGCGTGGCATTGCCACCGTTTCCTCTCTACGCTTCCGGTAAAGGTATGCCGCATACATTTCTACCAGCATACCGTCCTCGATGGTATCCTCCAGGATGATGCCCTCCCGGCAGATGGCAGACCTTGAAAGCTCAATCAGATTCGACAAATAGTTATCATATGCCGTGGCACTAATTTGTAAATCCGTTTTTAAAACGGTTAAAATATCCTTATCAAGCAAGCCTGCCACCTCCTATTTGCTTATTCCTCGGATGCATCAGAAGCAGAATTTGCATCATCCGCCGTAAAGCTTACTGCATTTGCTGTGGGCTTTGAGCCGCCAATACCGATTGCTACAAAACCGTCCACGATAACCGGAACACCATCATATCTTGCACTGCCCTTAAATACAGTCTGTTCCTCTAAGAAACGGACGTGTTCAGACTGTGCAAGCGAAGTACCTGCACGTTCTACAAGCAGATACAAATCACCGTAACCACCAATGATAACATCATCCGGAATAAAGTTCAGCACTTCAATTGCACCGCCAATCACCGGCATGGTACCGTTGATTCCTGCTGTAATTGCACCTGCTGCATTGATTGTCAGGGCATTTGCAATCAGCTTGGTATAGGTTGCTTCGTTCATCGTCCAGAACTTCACGCCCTTGCTGTAAACGCCCTTTGCCTTACCGGATGCGTTCACCAGCTCCTTAAAGAGCTGTGCATCGGTTTTGCCGGAGATAGAAATCACGTTGGTATTGTTCTTTTCTGCAACCAGCTTTGTCACGATACCGGTCGGCATCTTGGTTCCGGTTCCGTACAGAATTGCCTTGTCCAACGCCAGACCGATTGCCTGACCTAATGCGGAAATAATTTCGGTTGCCAGGTTGATATCGGAATCCTCCAAAACTGCATTGCAGATGGCGATATATCCGCCCACCTTATAACCGTCCACCTCAACAGAGGTAAAGCTCAAATCCAGCTCGTTCAATGTTGCACACATCTCCGTCCATACTGCCTCCGGAATGGTTCCCATCACATTCTGACGAGCCTTTCCAGATACACTGCGGACATTGACGTGCTTATAGAGCTTGGAATATTGCAGAACATTCTCCTTGATTAAATCAAGCACAACTGTCGGAATCAGAAGTTCCGCCCCTGTCACCGCTCTTTTCTGTCCTGCCAATTCTCTTGTTCTCTGCAAAAAGTCCTTTACTTCCTCTCTTGCAAAGAATGCATCTCTTTCCTGTGCACCCATGCCAAAAAACTTGGTTCTTACGTTCATTGTTTCAATTCTCCCTTCATCTCTTTTTTCCACCTTTTTGATTGCCTGTGCAGAGCGTTTTTCCTCCTCTGCGATTTCACCCTCAATCTTTTCGATTTCGGATTCTAACGCACCCTTCTCTCTATCGTGTGCCTCCTTATCCTCATGGAAGGCATTGACCTGGTTCTCCAGTTCCTCACGGTACTCGTCGGGTGTTTCTTCGGTGATTTCACCGATTGCCTGCTCCAGCTCTGCCTCTCTGGTTGCAAAGTCTTCGTCCTTTGCACGAAGCTGTGCCAAATCAGCATTTGCCTTGTCAAGCTTGCTTCTTAAAAACATCGTTTTTAATGCCATTACTCTTTTGCTCCTTTCAACTTTAACATTAGTTTGTTTTTTAAAACATCGGCAGACCTCTTCCGAATGTCCGCCAGTTGTTTACTCCTTGCACTTACCGAGGTGTCCTCGTATGCCGGGAAGGTCACGACAGATACCTCATAAAGCTTGACCTTTCGGATTGTCCAATGCACAGTGCTTCCTCTGTCCTCAAATTCCTCGTCTAAAATATCAAATCCAAAGCTACATTGGTCGACATCTCCACGCTTTACCCGCTCATACAGATTCATTGCATCCATGTCCTTTTGGTTGATTTTAATATCACCCCAAAGACCTCTTGCATCTGTTTTCAAGGTAAGTGTTCCTGATTTGTTTCTTCCAAGAACCAGTGTCGTATCATGATTTACCAATGCCCGGATATCACCGGATAGAGCATCATCAAACGCAGTTTCTGCTATACTCTCCGTTGCACCCGGAAAGATTTCATACGTTGAATTGAATACAGAAAAATATCCGCTGATATATAAATCACCGGAACCATCTTCTCTGGTCTCAAACTGTGCAAGATTGCATCGTATTTGCCTGTTATTTCTCATCAGCCGTCACCTCCTTTTAGCTTATTTTGGTCTCCTATCATCCCTTGCGGAATGTAGTTCTCTAAGATAATCAACTCATCCAGTCCGTCCTTTGGACTTAATCCCAACCAATCACGAACCTCATTCCCGGTCATGATACCTCTGGTATAGTTATCATCACCGACACGACTCAGCTTTTCGATGTCATAAGCAAATAAGGAACGGATATTGAATCGGAAAAACCAATCCGGACTGATTAAAAGCTTTTTTGTGTTCTCCTGCTCAATGGCGTTGCAAATATCACGGATTCTGGTGCTGATAAAGTTATTCCATTCATCCGCATCAAAACTTCCTTCACCAACCACAAACGGTGGAACATCCAAAATTGCTGCAACCGTTCGTTTATCCAATCTGACAGAGGATTCAATCGCAATGTCATTCAGCGAAAGCGGCCTGACCTCCTGCACTTCAAACTGCTCTGCAGGAATCATCCACGGCTCTCCTGCATCCGTGGACTCGATATATTCGTTCAGAAGTTTTTTTCGTCCTTCCTTACTTGCAAATTCGTCCGTCAATGCATCTACTTTTACAATCATGGATGGTTTCCATTTGGATTCCATAAATCCTTTCTTGGTTTCTGCCGCTTGCTTCAGATTGTGGGCAACCTCCCTAAGAGTTGTTTTATACCCAGAACCCTTCCAAGGATAATATGGTTCCGGATTCAAGACATAATGCAAAATCTCAGATGGTTCAAACCGAACCCCATTTACAAGCACATGATAGCCATACCCATCCGGGACAAAGGTACAATGCTCCGGTGGAATCGGTTGTAAATCCTCCAGCATACCGTTTTTATAAACCGGCAACACAACTGCATTCCCGTCACCCTCCAACAACAGACTGCGGACAAGAACCGCTGTAAATGTTTTCCGGGTCATGAACCGATTCGGAGTTATATCCAACTTTTTAGAAAGCTCATTTTTTATCCGGACATCTCCATTATCTGTATTACTCATCAGATGTAAGGTCATCCCCGATATCAATGCCGCAATCTTATTGACCGCCGCCATAATCTCCGGGTTTTGGGAAAGCTTGGTATACCCGGTACAACATAAGGTCTCATAGGCATCCGGAGAGCATAAAAAAGACACCTTCTCCGGTGCCGCTCTTACCTGATTACCTTGATTTCTTCTTTTCTTTTTACTCAACACATCTCACCTCCTTTAACCGAGCCAATCACTTGCTTTCTGTGATTTCTCTATATCAATCATCATTTGCTTTGTTGCAATAACATCTGCATCGAACAGGTCAATCCTCTGTGTCGGCTCAACCTTTTCAAACCTCACAAAATCGTCACTGTCCTCAATCGCATGGACATTTTCAATGCAATACTCATAAGCCTTATTGTGCAGATAATAAAACTGCCCGGAAATATACTTCTTTTCAATTTCCCGAAATGCTTCGGTTTTTTCTACATACCGTTGCATCTGGTCCCGTACTTTAAACCCGGCTTTCTTCATAGCAAGGACAAACTCACGGGAATATCTGCGGTCATAGCCTACCCACTTGATTTTGAAACCCAGCTTTTTCATTTTCACGAACCACTTCACCGGGTCATCGTAATTAATCACCGCAGAATTACAAAGTGTCAACCAGTCCTGCTCCTCCCACCAAAAGAATGGAATGTTATCCTCTTCTGCTTTTTGATAGGCAACCGTAACCGGGATGAATCCATGCGTGATTGCAATGTCAACATCCTTGTATCGTCCATGCAACGAAACACCGGTTAAGTCGTGCATTTTGGAAAGGTCAGCACCGCCATACCAGACAATCGGCAATTTTGCAAGCTCCTCTATCGTCCAGGAATAACGCTCATCAGAGGAGCGGACAAGACCCATGTCAAAGTATGTTTTTAACGAGCTGGTAAAGACGTTCAACGACTTTGCGAAAAAATCCTTTCTCTGCTGTGGGTCATTTTGTGCCTGCATTGCATCATTCATCAAGTCCTCCGGCTGAACCGATTGCCCGTATGCAGGATTTGCCATTTCATGCACCTTCGGATTGGTAAAGTCGATAAACTCGGAGCCTTTTTCATTGATTGTTGGGTCTGCCTCACAAATAAAGATGAAATATTGTTCGTCCTCGATTTCCTTGTCCAGAACCTTTTTGCAATACCTTACCCTCTGTGCTAAAAAGCTGTTCGGGTCATCTCCTGCGGTCGATATACCAATCATAAGCTTGTTCCGGTATGCTTTCATTGCTTCCTTGAAAAGATTGTACTGCTTGGGCTTTTTAAAGGCGTGAATTTCATCCGCTATTGCCACATTACAGTTGAACGAATCCTGTGCATCCGGATTCGCCGCCAAGGCATATAACTCAAACATTCCGCCGCCGATATTGTCAGCTGTAACCGAATGCTCATTGTTATTGTCAATGATGTGGAAATGTCCGCCATCCTCGTCATGCTCACCCATATTCCTGATGTTATATTCTACAAACTGAAACGTCTCCATCGTCTGCTTTAATCCTGCCGCAACCACATAGATTTTAGATCCGGAAAGTCTGTTCAAAATACCAATTCCATAAGCTAAAGCTCCGGCAAAAGATGTCTTTACATTCTTTCTTGGTATAAAAATAAGGCACTCATGAAACCGTCTGATTTCTGTGCCTTTTATTTTAAAACCAAGCAAATTATAAATAATGAATTTGTGAAACGGCATCAATAAAAACGGTGTACCACGCAAAGGATTTCCGTCCTTGTCCTCTCCTTGCTGATGGCAAAATGTTTTTTCGATAATCTGAATCACAAACTCTGCATCTTTTGGGTCAAAGTCGTACCGCTTACTTTCAATGTCATCCAAAAACCGCTGACAACCTTTGATTCTGTACTTGTTCGCCAGTATCTTTCCGGAAACAACATCCTCAGCATAACCAAACGCCACATCCCAGTTTTTATATTTCTTCATCCACTCAGTAGCCTGTCAAGAGCTGATGCAGTTCTTTGCTCTAAACCTTTCTTCTTGATTTCTTTCAAGCCTTTCGGATTCAACCCGAATAGACTTTCTATTTTTGTCAGCTCATCCCGAAGCTTTTCAATCGTGAGATATAACGCCGTTTTTCGCTCGTTGGTTGCACCGGCTTTGTTTGTGTACATTTCTGTGAACGGGCATCCTTCATCATACCACCGCTCGTTTAATAACTCAAATTGAATCCGCATCTCAACATATCGGTCAATTGCCGCATCAAACTCCGTCCGGTAGGTTCCAATGGCAACCATGTCCGCCTTGGTCTTTTTCCGTATTTTGTTTTTTTCTTTTTTCACATCCATAGTCGCTACCCCCTTTTTATTTCATTTTTCAGAGTTGGAAGCCTAGCCCCTTCCCAGATTCACCTAAGTAGCAAAGTGAATTTTTGGCAGGGGGGGTATCAATGTTTCCCAAGCTTCTCCGGATGCATCTTGCCATGACACGCATTGCATAAGCTGATAAGGTTGCTGTCTGTATAGGCAAGTTCCGGAAATTCGTCAACGTGCTTGATGTGGTGAACCATCTCTGCCTCACGCCTACGTCCGTACTTCCTGCACTCCTGACACAAATATCCGTCACGTTTGAGAATTGCCTCACGCTTCTTTCTCCACTTTTTTAACTTGTAATTCAATTCTTCCATGCAAGAACTCCCTTTGAATGCTTCTTTTACAGCTTATATTATATCACGGAGTAAACCGGAACTAACAGGAACTATTTAAAAAAAAATAAAAATTTTAGATTTTTTGCAAAAAACACTTGACATATGTGTACACATATGCTATAATAGAATCATAGAGAGGAGGTGAACAAATGAAACGAAAGAAAAAAGGTGACAAGGTTGCCACAATCAACCTCATCACCGCAATCATAAACTTAACAGCCTTAATCATAAAGCTGTTGAGTGAGGGGAAATAAAAATCCCCTCCCCTTTCGGGGGTTGATTCTATTATAACATTTTCGTTTCATGATGTCAATATGAAAAATGCGACATTTATAATTTCTGTATCTGCATTGATTCTATCTGTCATTAACTTAGTGCTGACTATCTGGAGGTGACATCTATGTCCGCAAACACATCATCTCAGGTCATACAACGATACAAAAATAAAGTTTATAAACGTATCGTTGCTGACTTACCAAAAGACCTTGTTGCCCGTTGGGAGGAAAAACTTCAAGCTGACAACATCGGCAAATCTGAATTTATCAGAAATGCAATCAAATCATACTTAGGCGAGGAATAACCCTCGCCTTTGTGCTATCTCATTATGTTTTCCAATGCACTCAAAGCCCTTGAATGAAGTCCACATCTGGTCCACTTATCACTATATCCCATCTCTTCTGCTATCTGTTCCCACGTCTTGCAGTTTATGTACCGTGCAATCAACAGAGTTCGATAGGTTGCATTTTCAAGCAGTTCAATCTTTGCAAGAACCTCTGCCCGGTATGCCTCCAGTTCTGCAATCCTCTCATCAAGCATAACAGAAAAATCTGAATAGGTGATAAGCTTTCTTTCTGAGCTGTTCCCGGAAGAACTCTGCACCCGTTCTGCGCTATAGTCAATACTGGTTCCGCAGGCAGATGCAAAAGCTTCCTGTTTCGCATCTTGTAACTGCTTAACCTCAATATTCAGTTTTCGTGCGTGGTTTAAAAACTCTTTTGCTGTCACCCATTCCATCTCCTTTTTTTGCTACCGTTCATATACCGTTCTTAATCGATTCGTCTGCCTATGTACCAGCTCCAGTCTGTCCGGGAAAACCTTTGAAACAAACCAGTTGTCCGGGTTCAGACCATTTGAACGGATGATTTTTGACTGTTTGACAGTTGGGTTCTTACCGTGTTTCATGATTCTCACCTCTTTCTTTTAGTGTGCGTGTGTTCCAAGCTTTCTTCGCTTCCTTTTCGGTTAATTCATCTGTCGACCGTCTTAAACAAATCGGACACCAAGCACGCCACAACCCCCATTTGGATACTCGTATATTTTCATTTCCACACTCAC
>SVJN01000040.1 GCA_015068965.1 Oscillospiraceae bacterium | reverse complement strand
TATTGAGGGTTTCGTCCGAAAAATCATAGGTTGCTCCATTGTAATTCAGAACAACTGCATTTTCCTGTTCCCATTTTTTTGTCTTGATATCAAAGGATTTACTGAAGATATGCGACTTATTATCCTCGGTTGCAAAGCTGAAGCATATGTAGAGCTTATCTCCTACAAGGCACATGGAATTATCCTTAAAGATAGAGTGAGCCTTTTTTCCTGCACAAAAATCACCCTTCTGACCGATGGGGTAAAATTCAATATCCTTTTCTGCATCAAAAGCATCAGACATTGCCTGCTCAAGGGTAAACACAGCAAGCACAACACCGCTCGTAACACTTGAATGTTCTTCGCCGTCGTTTCCCGGATTTTGTAAAAAGGTTGTGTAACATATGCCGTCATGTATCACAAGCTGTCCCATATGTGCATAACAAATCTCTTTTTTGGTTATTCTTTTTAAGCTTTTTAATGTTTCCTTTGTACATCTTGCGGAGTTTAATGTTTTGGTAAGGGATAAATAGTGATTATCCGTTGCGAGTTGTTTGAAAATTCCGTAATCCATGTTACCTTCTCCTTGATTATAATAGTATGCTTCATCTGTTTGCACAGTGGTAATCGTGTACAGATGTTTCTATGAGACATTATAACATAAAAAAACGAAAAAGTTAAGAGATAAAAAAAAGGAAATATTTATTGACAGAATTTAATAGTTTTGGTGGGTGCAAAAGACAAAAAAATTATGTTATGATAATGACAGAGTGTTATGCTTGGAAATCGAATTCCCTTATGGTAGGAGGTGGCGTGCTTGGGAATATTCAAAAAGGTAGTATCTGCTTTGATTGTGCAATCGACTGTGCTGAGTCTGTTAAGCGGATGCGTTTTCGACCAAAGAGAACAGGTTGTGATTTCGGTTGGAAATATGTTTTATGACAGTCTGGAGGTAGAAGCAGACATAAATGCGATATGGGCAAAGGAAAAGGAAATCATCAGACGGTTTGAAAAGAAATATCCGTATATTAAGGTGATTCCGAGTACGTACCAGTATACAGAGGATACCTTTGTTGCACTGAGTGCGGCAAAGCAATTGCCGACCTTTTTCAGAACCTGGTTTACAGAGGTACAAAAGATTTCCCGTGCGGGACTTGCGGTCGATTTAACCGACGTTTATGTGAAAAACGGTTATGATAAGGATTTGTCAGAACAAGTCAGGCAGGTGGTTGCACCTGATGGCAGATATTATGCATTTCCGGCAGATATATATTCAAAGGGAATTCAGGTTAATCTAAAGCTTTTAGAGGCCGCAGGCTTTATGAAGGAAGGTGTACCGGTGATTCCCGGAACTTGGGAGGAACTGGTTGAGATGGCGGTTGTCATCAAAGAGAAAACCGGTGCAAAGGGCTTTGCGATTCAATCCGGAGAAACCTATCCGGCGTGGGATTTTATGAATATAGCATGGAGCTATGGAGTCAAATTCATGGAACAACTGCCGGACGGAAGCTACCAGGCGACCTTTGATTCCCCCGAGATGAAACAGGCGATGCATTTATTGTATGACATGAGATGGAAATACGATATTCTTTTGGAGAAAGAACTGTGTAAGGAAAAAAAGACAATTGACCATGAATTTTTAAATGACCGGCTGGCATTTGCGTTTAGTCAGGATAATATTTTTGACTATATCCGCACGATTGACCGGGATTGTGATTATATTGCAAAAGCACATTCTCCGGCGGGGGCGGCAGGCGGAAAAGAGCTGCTCGGAGGTGGTGTGTATATGATTTCCTCTGCTGCAACGCCGGAGCAGATTGATGCTTGTGTAAAGTGGGCACAGTTTAACGGTTATACATCAGATGCAAATGAAGATGCGGTAGAAAGCTGGCACGGTCTGTTTCGCTCCTACCGTGAACTGAATTATACGGTTGGCATTAAGGACCCGCAAATCTGGAAAAACACGGAATGGAATCAGAAGTATGAACAGGTCCGGGAACAATATATCAATATTGATGTAGAAAATTTTGCGGGATATAATGACTTTTCGACGGTTGACCTGGTTTTAGAGGAACCGCTTTACTGTCAGGAGCTTTACCGGATATTAACAATTGGTATCAATGAGGTGTTGGAATCACCCCGTTGTAATATTGATGCAATTATTAAAAAAGCAAATAACGATTTTCAAAATTATTATTTGAATCTTACGAGGTAAGAGAAAGGAAGGATGAAAATGAAAAAAAGAGTGTTATGTGGTGCCCTGGTGGCAGGTGCTGTGATAACAGGCATGGCATCGGCGGAAAATATCGGAACCTATTATCAGATGGGAACATTATATGATGAACCGATTGTGTGGAGATGTGTGGATGAGGATGAAAACGGAAGTCTGTTGCTTGCGGATGAAATTCTCACCCTGCGTCCCTTTGATGCGAAGGGAACGCATGATAATGACTACCGTTTCCTGCGGAAGAATTTCGGCAGTAATCGGTGGGAAAACTCTAACCTGCGTGACTGGCTGAATTCGGATGCTCCGGCCGGAGAAGTGCAATGGAGCTGTGGAAATGCACCGTCGGAAGGAAATGTATGGGGCGGCTACAATGAATATGACACGGAGCCGGGCTTTTTAAATGGCTTTACGGAGGCAGAAAAGGCGGTTATTAAGGAAATTAGCCAGAAGGAATTGCTTTCCTGGCGTGATGCAAAGAACACAACAATGGCGACGGACGGAACCGAGGTACATATTTCTTATTCCGGCCCGATTGAAGGTCAGTTAAAGAATTTTGACAATGCGTTTTCCTACACACTTACCGAAAAGGTTTTCCTGCTGGATGTCAAACAGCTCTACAAGGTATGGGAAAAGAGCGACATTCTCGGAGACCGGTATTATATCGGTGTACTCAGCAAAAAGTGTGCAGAAAATAATGAATATCCTTATTCGGTCGGTGCAGGCGGTGAATGGCATACCTGGTTGAGAACACCGTTTGCAACCTATATCGGTGCAGAAACGGTCAGACATCTGTGGAACAACGGATGGATTGAACGTGCACATCCGTATCTTTCCTATATCGGTGTCAGACCTGCTATTTATGTAGATGCAGAGAATGTATCGGAGGGAGAGGGAACAAAGGAAGCTCCCTATATTTTAGGAAAATAAAAAGAAAGGAAGAAGGAAATGAAAAAGAAATTTATAGCGGTATTACTTTGTATGGTTCAGCTTTCGGCATTATTCGGGTTCCGGGTACTGGCGGCAAACGACAACCGGGTCGGAAACAGAGTCGGTCCGTTTTCAATTGCATTGGCAGAATCCTGTGAGTTGATGATGGAGCTGACCGAGAAAAATGCGTATGAGGGAAAATCTCTGCACGTTGTCAGAAAGGCAGATTATGCACCAAATCGGTATCTGATGCTTTATACCCATATCCCGGTAGAGACGGGAAAAAGATATCAGTATTCTGCTATGGTAAAGGCAGAAAAGGTTACTTATCTGGTTGCAAGACGTGCATGGCAGCATTCAACCGACCTGCTTCCGTTGGGAGATACCTTTGACTGGGTTAAGGTTACTTATGAGTACGAGTGTACATCGGGCGGTTCGGAGGAATTCCAGATTGCTTTGGATGGCCCGGCAAAAAATCTCTGGCTTGACAATATTGAATTCCGTTGCATCAATGAGGATGGAACCCTTGGTCCGAATCTGATTCCGGAGGCGGATTTTGACGGTGGAAAAACAGCAGTTGTTACAGAAAGTAAATATGTGGCAGAGAATGTCAGCAATAAGCTTGGCAGAGAAGGCGCAGGAACGGTAGAGGAAATCGGAACTGCGATGGCGGTTGGTCAGGCATGGACTGCGTATCAGAGGGACGGTATTGCGATTGATGCTGACCTGTCTGACTGGAAGGATAATGAAGTGGTACGGATTCCGTCAGCACAGTCGCAGATTGGAAAAATTATTGAATATACCGATGATGCAGACTGTAACATGGATGTGCAGGTTGCCTATGATGAACAAAACTATTATATTGCGGCAAAGGTGACTGATGATAAGCCGCCGAAAATGAATGTTCCGAATAACTATGAACTGGATTCCTTCCAATTTAATTTCGGAAAAGAGGATTCTGTAGATTATTACGGATATGTGCTGGCAATCAGAGACGGAAAAGCAGTATTGGAATGTCCGTTTGGTGATGCTGATGATGCGTTGCAGATTCAGTATGCTGCAACCGAAACAGAAGAAGGCTATGTTTATGAGATAGCTGTGCCGAGAAATATCATATTTGGAGGAGACTCAGAAAACTTGACCTTTAACGTTCTGGTCAACGATAATGACGGAGAAGGAAGAGCAACCTATCTGCAATGGAAGTACGGAATCGGTGAAGGTGCCGGAAGCCCGCAGTACGGACGTCTCTTGTTGATTTCTCCGGAAGACACATTCTACGGCTGGATTAATCAGAAATTCTCAATTATTGAAATGAAGACTCCGCAAAGCATGGAAATGTGGTTAGTCAATCCGACAGACCAAGCCAAAACACTTTCTTATACCGATTTAGAGGGAGAACATTCCGTGAGCATTCCGGCAAGCTCCGGTGTGCTTGTAAAGGTCAGTGACCAGGCACCGGAAATCGGTGTTGCATGGTTGGGTGCAACCGTGAAGGATGAAAACGGTGTTGAAAAGGAAATCAGAGCCTATGCCAGCGCAGAATTAAATGTAGACCATTATATTACTATGTTTGATGAGCTGGAAAAGGAGTATACACCGAAAATTGATGCCCTGATGAAGCAATGTGATGAAATGGATATCACATACGAGTATGAAAATGCAGATTACTGGGTATTCAAGCGATTTATTGAATATGGAAAAGACGATGCAAAGAACGGCAAAAAGCCGCGTGCAGAATATGTATATCATGCGATTAAGAAGATTGCAGATAGCATTATCCGGAATTTAGAAGCATATCTTGCAAATGAAAAGACACCCATTACTCCGAGCCGGTATGCATCCAGCAAGCCACGGGCAGACGGAATGACGCTCTGGGCACAGGATGATAGCGGCAGAGAACGTCCGGTCTACTTTGCAGGTTATGGACATTTTTCCGCGGCAGTTGATGAAATTCCGAATTTTGGAAATACATTGGGCGTCAATGTTATCCAGGTGGAAATTGGACCGAACACAACGGTTATCGGTGAGGACGATAACGGTAACTTCATCACGAATCCCGGCAATGTTTCTGCAGTAATCGGAAGGGCGCTCAGCAGCGGAAAAACAGACAATGTATCTGTTGCGGTGTTACTTTCTCCGCATTATATCCCGGGCTGGTTCAGCGAAAAATATCCGGGCATTGAAACCTATGCGGTTCCGCACCCGAAGATGAGACAACTGATTGAAACACATATCAGAACGGTTATGTCGGTCATTAAAAATGAAGTGGCATTACATAGCATTTGTCTGACGAATGAATATAATATCAAGGCAACCTGGCCCGAGGTATTGCCGGATTATCACAAGTTCTTAGAAGAGCGCTTCAACGGTGATATCAAAGCCTTGAATGCTGCTTATCAGACCAAATATAAGAGCTTTGACGATGTGGAATTTTTAGACGGCGATTTATTTGAAAATGTTATGCTGAATCCGGATATGGAGGAATATCAGGAATATCTGCCGCAGTTCTCTGACTGGATTGAATTTAACGACAGATATTTTGCCGAATTCCACGGCTGGATGAATTCGATTGTGCAGGAGGAAGCACCCGGAACCTTAGTTGGTGCAAAAATCATGCAGAATTATGATGCGAATGAAAGAGCATGGAGAAGACAGTTTGTACGATTCGGAACTGACCCGGAATTGATGGGACAGACCTTGTCCATTAACGGCAACGATGCGAATAACTACTATAAGAATAGCTTGTGGGGTATCTTGTGTAAGGCAAATTATTATGATTTGCAAACCTCTGTTGCGGAAAAACCGGTATTCGATTACGAAAGCCACGTTGTTGTTGACCGTGACAGAAGCTACGGACAGCCCTTCCAGGAAAATCATGTTGCGGCAGACGTATGGCAGCTGGCAATCAACGGACGTGGCGGCTCTGCAATGTGGGTATGGGAAAGAACCTATGATGATAGCCATTCCTTCTCTGATAGTATCCTGCACCGTCCGGATATGTTGCAAAAGGCGAATTATGCGATGCTTGACCTGGGCAGACTGGGCTATGAAATGAATGCCCTGCAGGAAGCAGACAGAACTGTAGCGGTTATGTATTCCAAAACAGCAAGAACCTACTCTTTAAAGGCAATGAATTCTTTGGTATCTGCTTATGAAGCGGCGGCATATACCGGCGAAAGAATCCGTCATTTTACCGAAAAGCAACTCAGAGACAAGGAGCTTAAGCGGGAAAATGTTGATGTTATGATTATTCCGTATGCAACGCACGTGATTGACGGCACCTTAGAGGGAATTGCAGATTATATCAGAGAAGGTGGAAATGTTGTTATTATCGGTGAGGAATCCCTTTCCTATAACGATCATAATCAACCGCTTGATGCTGAACTCAGAAAATATGTTTTTGAAAACAGTAAAGTGTTTGCTGCAACAGCAACAGAACGTGATGTTCTGGCTACACCGACCTCAAGAGACATCTGGAACGAGTTACTCAGAATCAAAACAACCTGTCCGGATGAGACACCTGTTATGATTACCGACACCCTGACCGGTTCACCGGTATTCGGTGCAAACTATGTTGCAGCAGAATACGAAGGCAATCTTCTGGTTAATCTTTGTGATTATGACTATATTGGCGATAAAATTGTAGACGTCAGATATAACGGAGTTAAGATTGATTCTGCAAAGGAATTAAGAAGTCTGGTCAACACAAAGGGATCCGGAATTGGTCTGACTCCGTACAGCCCGATTTTGTTATCGGTTCCGGTAGAGGATTTACCCAAGCCGGTAACAGAGTTTGAGGATATGAAGAATCACTGGGCAAAATACAGTGTTCTGGATTTGTCAAGTGAGGGTGTCATCAAGGGTGTTTCTGCAACAGAATTTGCACCCGATCGCACCATTACAGCGAAGGATTTTGAGGCTTTGGTTTCCCGCACCATGGGCAAGGAGGACGGAAGCTTCAAATCGGTATTGAATCTTGCAGATGACCATCTGATTACCAGAGAAGAAATGGCAGTCTTACTGATTCATGCTTATACTTCGCAAAAGGGAGAGGTAGCAGAGGCAGATCTGACAAGATTTACAGATGCAGGCGAGAGTACGTATCAGTCAGAAATTGCAAAGGCAGTAGAGCTTGGTATTCTGACCGGTAACACAGATGGAACACTTGCTCCGAAGAGTACTGCAACCAGAGCGCAGGCGGCGGCAACCATATTCAGATTAAAGAAATGTCTGGAAGGCTATTCACGCTCTGCGGCAACAGAACAGGGAAGCGGAAAGACTGACAACAGTAAAGATGAGTTAATCTTCTTCGACAGATAATCACCGAGCCTCCAAAGGGGACACTCCCCTTTGGAGGAATTGAAAGGAATGGAATAGGAATGAAGAAAATATTAGCAATGGGATTGATTACGGCAATCACAGCAGGCTCAATGCCGGCTGTACTGGCACAATCCAAGGATATGACACAATATATTACCGGTTTTGAAAAAATCAGAACTGAAACCTTGCCCGAGCTGGATGCGCTGATTCGGGAATGTGAAGAAAAAAAGATTTTTGTGGATTATGAAAAGGCAGACTACAGAGTTATTGAAAAATTCATTGATTTCGGTCTGAGTGATGCAACCGGCGAGCATCTGACCGCAAAGGAAAGAAATGTACCGTTTAGTTACGCAGTCGGTTACGGAAATGAGGATATTCCGACTGATAAGACGGCACGTGCAATCTATATTTATGAAGCTTTGGTGGATATTGCATCAGATACAAAGGAAAAGCTGGAGGGATATTTAGATAAGAGTATTGTTCCGGCAGGGGAAATTGATAAATATGTCACTTCTGATGTAAGCGTTGACGGATATTTTTTTGTGGCAACCAATGAATCGGGAGAAAAGAAGCCGGTTATTTTCACAGGCTACGGTCATTTTGGTGAGACAGTCGGAGATTTGCCGATTTTTTCTGATATGGGTGTGAATGTGATTCAGGTCGAGGTCGGACCGGCATTCATCATGAAGCTGGACGAAAACGGAAATCCGTGCATCAATCAGGAAAGTGAATATCTGAGGGATTTGCTTGCTGCATTTGACAAAGCGGCAGAAAACAATGTTTCGATTGCACTTTTGCTTTCACCGCATTACTTCTTTAATGGGAATTTGGGCGAAGAAAATTATGCAGGATATTTTTCCTCTACACAAGAGGTAAAGGATTTACTCAGAGTATATTATAAGGGAATTATGGAAGCGGTTAAGGATAAGCCGGCATTACATAGTGTATGTCTTGCAAATGAGCCGAACTATACAGCAATGAATGAAACCTATGATTTGCCATTGTTCCGTGAATTTTTAAAGGAACGCTATCAAGGGGATATTGCGGCGCTGAATCAGAATTATCAAACGGAATATGCAACCTTTGACGAGGTAAAATTCCCTGAAACAGATTTGATTTACGAGCCGGAAGGAAATGAAGATAAGCTTTCTGCGATTCTTGATTTTATCGACTTCAATGACCAGTATTTTGCAAGTGTATTTGAAGATTTTTACAGCTATGTCAAGGAAGTGATTCCGGATATCCCGGCAGGTGTTAAAATCATGGAAAACTGGGATATGAACGAAAGAGACTGGAGAAGAGGCTTTATTCTCTACGGAACCAATGTCGAGGAAATGGGTAAGGTCATGACCGTAAACGGAAATGATGCAAACAACTACTATGATCCGCAGGATTATGAGTGGACGTTGTTGAGCAAGTTAGCACATTACGATATTCAGGCGTCGGTAAACAAGGCTCCGGTGTTTGACTATGAGGGTCATGTTATCCGTGACCGGAATGATACCTATGGCTCTTGGGAAATGGTAAATCATGTAGGCGCTGATGTGTGGGAAGGTGCAGTACATGACAGAGGCGGCGTTACTCTGTGGGTATGGGAAAGAAGCTATGATGACAGCCATGATTTCTCGGGAAGTATTATAAACCGTCCGGATGTGGTAGCCGGAACGAGTAAGACAATGCTGGATATTCATAGATTGACGGATGAAGTGACAGCTTTGCAGAATACAGAAAAAAGAATTGGAATTTATTATTCCAGAACACCGAGACTTTATTCAAAGTATTATTCAAACTCCTTGTATAAGGCGTATGAAGCGGCAAGCTATACCGGTGAACGGGTAGATTTTGTAACCGATGCGCAGATGGCAGAAGGAAAGCTTTTGAATAGTGACATCGAGGTGCTTTTGGTGCCTTATGCAACCCATGCAGATAAAGGAACGGCAGAGGCAATCCGTGACTTTATTGCTAACGGTGGCAAGGTAGTATTGATGGACGAGGCTTGTCTTTCCTATGACCAATACAATCGCCCGGTTGATTCTGCGGTGAAAGATGCAATCTTAACCGGAAGCACTGTTTTGACAACCAAAAAAGAGGTTGTTGACCAGATTGCAGAGCCGACAGAGGCAACCATGCAGGAGGCGTTGATGTCTTTATTGGATACTCCGATTCTGGTGACCGATACCGCAACCGGAAAACCGGTTTACGGTGTTATGATGACTTATGCAGAGGAAGATGGAGCTTTGATTGTAGACTTCTGTAATACCGATTGGGATGCAACTAAAACCGTTCAGATTTCCTTAAACGGAACACCGATTACAACCGGAGTTGAGCTCAGAAGTATGCAGGATGTGAATTTACAGAGCTTAGAAATTAAGCCCTACGATCCGCTTCTTGTAAGAATTGAAAACGGTGTGTTTGCAGACAGTAAGGCACATTGGGCAAATCAGGATATTATGGGACTCTGGAAATATAACGCAATTGAGAGTGGTAGCAGTTATGCACCGGAGCAGGCAATTACCGTTGGGGACTTTGCAGAGCTTGCAGAGCGTGTTACCGGCGTGAGTGCATCGGTACTTACCTCCGGAAAAGAAATTACAGCAGAACTCAAAAGAGCAGAAATGGCAGAGCTTTTGACTGTTATCTGCGCAGAAAAGAAAATCGAAATGACAACAGGAGATATCAGTACGTTTGCTGATTGCGACGGCACATCCGAGGCAATTTCCAAGGTGGTTGGAACCGGTTTGATGGCAGGAAAGTCAGAAACCATTTTTGACCCAGATGCAATTGCAACAAAAGCGGAGGCAGCAGCAGTAATTTCAAGAATTGCAAAACGATAAAAGGAAAGGAGCGATTTATGAAAAAAACAATTGCTGTAATCTTTGCTATGCTGATGCTCCAAATCAGTACAGCATATGCAGTCAGCGTAACAACCTATAAAGCCGACGGAACAGACGAACTATCCGATTATAACGCATTTTATAATGCACTTTATTTCAATAAGGATACCGAGGTTACTGTTCCGGACGGAACCTATTATATCGGAGCATTGACTATTCCGAAAAACAAGACGTTAAAGGCAGAAGAAGGAGCAAAGCCGGTAATTCTTGCAACGGCAGAAACACTTTTTACACTGAAGGATGGCTCTTGTCTGGACGGACTCACGATGCAAGCAAATGGGATCGGGGAGATTGCGGTCAATATCTCTTTTGTTAAAAACAATGTGATAAAAAACTGTACCATAGAAAATTTTAAAGAGCATGGTATCCAGAATGACCACGGTGACGGTATGAGATGTGACAATCTCACTATCCGGAACATTACGCATACTGGGATTAACACAACCTTTGCATCGGATATTACGGTAACCAATTCCTATATCAAAAAGTGTGGCTGGCATGGAATTCAGTTCTGGAACAATTGGGAAGGAACCATCAATGGCGGGAATATGCTGTTTGAGAATAATACAGTTATGGATATCGGAGGCGGAGGCATCTGGGGAACCGGTGCCGATGGCATTATCATGCGGAATAACCGGGTAGATTATTGCGGCGATGTCGGATTGGACTATGAGTTCTGTATAAACGGGCTGATGGAGAACAACTATGTTTCCAGATGTCAGAATGCAGGATTGGCAATTTTCTACGGCTGTAAAAATATTGTCATGCGAAACAATATCGTCTACAATAACTGGCCGAAGCCGACTTCAGAATCGGTTTTGTCCGGAATCTGGTTCACCTATAAGAGTGATGAAGCACATGATGAAGGACATCGTGATATTGAAATCTATAATAACCGTATTTACAGCCTACCGCATGATGCTTACAGCGGAATAGATATTCCGTTGTCAAATGTCGGACCGCACAATTTCTACATATATAATAATGTTATTGTAGGAAATGAGCGTGATATCTATATTCATTGGAAAAGCAGTGCAATGATTAATGATAAGAATGTAGTCATTACAAGAAATGATGAAGGCAATCAGATTGAGGCTACGGATAAGGCAATTCCGGATTATCAGTCGAAGATGATACAAAAGGGTGATATTGAAATTACAAGTGATGAAACTGTAATTCCGGTTGAGAACTACGGCGTAGGCAGATATCAGTTCCGGTTCCGCTTAAAAGACGGCACTCAGAACAGCTCGAATGTTACCGTTTCGGTATTGGGAAAGGATGGAGTGCTTGCAAGTAAGTCAATTACTGCAACACAAATGACCCCAGAGGGGGCAGAATTTTCGATTTCCTGTGATGCCGGTGGCGGAGAAATTACTGCAATTTCGTTAAAAGCAGTCAAGACCAGTGCTGATATTACAATGGAGCAGCTCGGTGTATACCATTCTGCATTTCCGTTCTTCCATGTTCTGTCCGACCGGTACGGAATTGAGTATCTGAACAATTCATCAAGAAAAATAGCGGCAAGATTGGTATTGCCGTATCCGGAAAATGAGTTGGGGGTTAAGGGAAGAATCATCCTTGATAAGAGAATTGATTACACACTCCGGGATACGGTAACAATCAGTAGTATAGGAAAGTGAGGGAAAGCACATGAAGAAATTAGTAGCAAGCCTGATTGCAGGAGCAATGCTTTTACAAAGTGCAATTTCGGTATTTGCTTATGATTATCTGAATTTCCAACCGCCAAAATGGGTTTCGCAGGTGTCGGACTCCAAGGGTACAGTTGGTGTGGATGCAAAGGTAAAAAAGGAAGGCGAGGTTTCGTTGGTTATGACGACGACCTCCGAATCGGGAGCAAGCGGAGATATCAAGGTTTATCAATCTGTAACCGGATTAGAGTCTTCTGCAAGCTATACATTTACCTTTTGGACAAAGGCTGAAAATGTTTCCAGTCTGAGATTTATCAGAAGTTCATTTTATAATAACACCAACATCAGCAATTCAAGAACAAGCTGGGATTGGGAAAAGAAGGAGATTTCCTTTACACTGAGCAGCAGTGCAACCACCGCCGAGCTGCGATTTACCTTGAAGAATGCTTCAACGGGGGAAGCAAAGGTATGGATAGATAACTGTTCTTTAGTAAAAGAGGGTAGCGAGGAAAACCTGCTCCAGAATGCAGGCTTTGAAAATGATGTAGATTTGACGGCACCGGCAAATGTATCGGATTTGCAGGCTTCTGCCAAGGAAGGAAATGTTACATTGACCTGGACAGATCCGACCGATGCGGATTTCCGTAAAGTATTGATTTATGACGGAGAATTGCTCTTAGCAGAGGTTTCAAAGGGCGTTTGCGAATGGAGACAGGACGGTCTGGAAAACGGACAGGAGTATACCTATTCGCTCTGTACGAAGGATGAAGTCGGAAATGTGTCGGAAAAATTGCCGGTCACATTCATTCCGAAGGCACAACGTACAGCACCCGAGGTAACTGCAGACGATGAGAATAATGTTATCATCGGAATTGACAGCAGTATGGAATATAGCATAGACAATGGAGCTTGGGTAGCTTATTCCCAGAATCCCGACCTTTCCGGAAGTCATATTGTTTATGTCCGCTATAAAGCAGTTGGAGAAGAACTTGAAGGCAAGAAGGCAATTGTATTATTTACAACCAATAAGGAGGTTGTAAAAGGAAGTATTTCTGCAAGCATGAAAAACGGCCGCAGAAATGTCAGCTATCAGGGTAGCGCAAGCGCGGATAGGGTGACGGTTGTAGCACAGTTGCAAGGAAGTCTTCCTTACGAGAATGTTGTATACATCCGGGAAGCACTCGCAGAGGAGGGAACCTTTTTAGAATCCTTCCTGATGCCGGAAGAGGCAGAGCGAGGCGACTATGTGCTGGTAATCCGTGCAAAGGATACCACAGATGAAATCCGGCTTCCATTCCTTTATATTCCGGACGGTGATATTACAAGCTTCATCGGCGGACTGGGCGAGGCTGATATTGAGTCTGCACTTCTGGGAGCAGAGGGGGAAGAAATTCTAAAGGCTGCCGGTATCAATGTTGCAGATTTAAAGAAGCTTGACAATCTGGACAATCTGGAAGCTGCGATTCTTGCTATGGAGGATCAGAGCATTGATACCTTCGTACAAACAGTCGGAGAACAGACTGCAATCGGCTTAATTCAAAAATCACAAAGTAATCAGGTATTGGAAATCCTTGAAAATTATAATGAGGATTATCTGAAGCTTTCCTTTGAAGAAAAGAGCTGGGATGAGCTGACAGACAATGCACAAAAGGCATATATCAGCAAGTATTTAGCAGGAAAAGAGCTAAATGGTGTGTTGGAGGATGAATATGCGCTTGCCAACATTTTGTACCAAATCAATGAGCTTTCCTATGCTTCCATTGGTGAAGTGATAGAAACCTACGCAGAGGAGCTTGGTGTTGCAGATGAATCCTTCTACACCACTTACCAGGGCTTGAGCGAAAGCAAACAGACTGCAGTATTAAAAGAAGTAAAAACTGCGAAAAATGAGTATTTGTCAGCAGAGGAGTTCGCTTCGCGCTTTGAGACTGCAGTAAAAAATGCAAACAAAAAAACCAACACCGGCAACGGTGGAGGCGGAGGTGGCGGCGGTAGCTATAAGACTGCCGGAGAAACTACCTCATGGATTCCGGTCAGCAATTCTACCCCTGTTGTTGTAGCTCCGGATGCGGAGGAGGAAGAGGCTCTGGTATTCCCGGATTTAGCAGATGCACTGTGGGCAAAGGATGCAATTACCGCACTTTATAACATGAATATTGTATCGGGAATGGGAAATGGAAGCTTTATGCCGAATGCACCTGTCACCAGAGAGCAATTTGTAAAAATGGCGGCTGAAGCCTTTGAAATTATGGTCAATGAAGAGGAATTGATTGAGTTTGCAGATGTCGTAGGAGATAGATGGAGCTATCCGGCAGTATCTGCGATGTCCTCCAACCAATTGGTTATGGGATATCCGGATAACACATTCCGACCAGAGGCAAATATCACAAGAGAAGATATCGCCGTTATCATTGTCAGAATTTGTGAGCATCTGGATATCAAGCTGAAAAAGACAAGAGAAGCAAAGGAATTTGCAGACAACGCAATGTTGAGCGAGTATGCACAAAATGCAATGGAGAAGCTCTATTGTTCCGGAATTATCAATGGTGTGGATGAGAGCAATATTGCACCGAAGGAGCAGGCAACAAGAGCAATGGCAGCAAGACTCATTTATTCAGTAATGGAGGTGTATCAGTAAATGAAGAAATTAATCAGTTTATTCTTAAGCCTCATCGTAATATTATCCTGCTTGCCAGTAATGGCAGGCGCACAAGCAAAAAGTGAATTCAAGATTAATACCGAAAAGCTGACCGCACTCGGGATGCTAACAAACAAGGTCACAATGGCGGCAAAGTCGGAGGTTACGGCGAATGATTGGTATACGCTTTTGGCAAGCATGATTTCATGTCAAAGTGCACAGGAGCTGATACCCAGAAATATCGTGCCGGTAACAGATGATGGTCAGATTGTTGGAATGAACCGTGCTATCACCGTGAAAAGTGCGGTTGAAGCAGCGGTCAGAGCCTTAGGCTATGACCTGTTGGCAGATGGAGAGCATTATAACTATGGTTTAAACTTAGGACTTGCGAAAGGCATTCAGACCGGCGGTAATCTGACCGCAGAGGATATGTTCAAGCTTGCCCTGAACGTCTGCGAAGCAGAGGTAATGCAGATTTCCTTGATAGATGAGGGATTTGCTTACACGAATGAGGATAAAGAAACACTCCTGATGAAATATCACGATATTTATAAGATAAAGGGTATCCTCAATGAAACAGCAGGCGTAGCAGTTGCGACCGAAGGCTCACGGGAGGGAATCTACTCCATGATTGGGGAAACTGTTTTTCTGACCGGAGCAGTTAATGCAAAGGACTATCTTGGTATGGAAATAGAGGCATACTATCGGGAAGGCTCAGACACAGAAGGTGTATTGCTTTATGTGGAAGCAACTGAAAAAAACCGTGTTTTTGAGATAACCGATATGGAGGATATCTGCATTGAGGAAACCACCAAAACCTCCTTTGCTTACTATGAAGGCAACAGAACCAAGAAGATTAAAATTTCCAAAGCGGCAGATATGATTTATAACGACCTGGCAAATCCGGATTTCACGTTAGAGGATTTGATGCCGTTGACCGGTAATTTGAAGTTTATTGATAATGATGATGACGGTTATTTCGATTGTATTATCGTAAAGAGCTTCCGGACGGTCATTGTCGAAAGTGCTTCGCTGTCCTCTGAGCGGATTAACTCAAAGTATGGAGAAGGCTACGAGCTGGAGAAGTATGATTCTTATACCATTTTAAAGGCGGGTAAGCCGGTTTCTATTTCCGAACTGAAGACATGGAATGTTATCTATGCAATGGAAGATAAGGAGCATAAGAATGTTGTCCTCACCGTTTCAGATTCAGGTTATGTAATCGGAAAGATGAACTATATCGACCTGAATGAAAAAGAAATTTCGGTAAACGGAACGGTTTATAAAATTAATCCGGAGATGTTGAAGGTTGCACCTGCAATGTTTGTAAACAATGATGCAGAACGTACCTTCTATCTGGATGCAGATGGCAGAATTGCCGCAATCGGCAAGGGTATTACAGTTGAAAATCGGTATGGCTGGCTTTATAAGCTCTGGAATGACGAAGACACAGATATTGCATTCATGCAGATTTTTGACACAGAAGGCGAATGGACAAATTACCAGATTTCCGAAAAAGTAAAAGTAGACGGCGAGGTTGTAAAACCGACAGCAATCACTACCTATCTGAATGTGGATCAGTTAATTCGTTTCAAAACCAATGCAAATGAAGTGGTAACCCGAATCGAAACTGCTAAAATGGTGGCAGACGGATCGGATAGTGAAGAATTCCGCTACCTGCTGGCAAATGGTGTGTACAGAACAGAGGATGCCTCTTTGGGAAATGCATACTATTTCGGAAGCAACATGACGGTTTTTCAGGTTCCGGTTTCAGAAGCATTGAAAGGGGATAAAAAGAACTACTCTGCAGGTGGCTGGAGATATGCCGACTATACACAGTACGATAATATTGAATTCTATGACCCGACCAGAAATAACGAATCTTCTGTTTTGGTATACAGATTAGACCCCGGAACGGAGGAAAGCATCAGCAGTCCCTTGTTTGTTGTCGAAGAGGTTAAGCAAGAGCTGATTGGTGACGATGTTGTTACCCGTGCAAGCGGTCTGGTAGTAGGACAGCATCTGAGCATTACTGCGGAGGAGCCGGAAGTGTTTGAAGGCTTGGAGCCGGGGGATGCAATCAACTATCAGATGAACAGTAACGGTAGAGTAAAAAGAGTCGTTGTTCTTTGTAAAGCAGATGAAATAGAAAACTACAGTAATATCACCGGAGAAAGCGGCATTGATTTCCACCGTGAATATGCCCTGGTTGCGCAGGTCATTGATGTAGATGCAGAAGGAAACTTCATGAAAATCCGCGGTGCAGACGGAACCCGTGTTATTAAAATGGATTGGGCGGCATTTGCGATTTTCAACCGCAGAAGAAATGAAGCAACAGATGCAACCATCGGAGATGTTCAGATTGGAGATTCCATTATCTTCTATGTAAAGAACAGTAAAATCCGGAATGTATGTATCTACAGAGACAGATAAGGAGGGAATGCAGATGAAAAAAATATTTTCTGTTGCAGTGGTGCTGAGCGTTTTGTTGAGCCTGCTTGCAATTCCGGCAAAAGCGGCAATGCCCTCCGGATGGGGGTACAGCCAATCGGGCAGCGGTTATGATTTTGAGATTGCACACGAAAAGAGTGTTGCATATAACGGAAGAGCATCGCTTCATATTATGTTCGATGCACCCTATACAGCGAATCACTATCTTCAGATAACCGGTCCCGGCTCATTGGAGGAGGGAAAAACCTATCTGTTTGAGTTCTGGTTCCTGGGTGAAGCACAGTGGAAATGGTCCTGGGATTGGACAACCCTTGACTATACGCCGCAAAATATTGCAGAGGACTGGACAAAATACTCCTTTACCTTTACCCCGAATATGACAGGCGGTTGGCTCAGAAACTATGTTGATTCCTATTGTGATTACTACATTGATGATGTTGCAATCTATGAAATAGGGGAGGATGGAGAACTCGTAGGAGAAAATTTGTGCGAGTACGGCGATTTTGAGTCGGGTGATTTTACACCGCCGGGTGCAGTCAGTGCAGTGGAATCCGAATCGTTCGACAGTGCAGTAGCATTAAGCTGGACCAATCCGAAGGACGGAGATTTCTCCCATGTTGAAATTTACAGCGTTGAAGAGGACGGTACAGAAACATTGGTTGCAGAGGCAACACCGGGGATTGATGCAGACGGAGCAATCGAGAAAAGAAGCTCCTGCACCGTCGAAAATCTCGAAAATGGAAAAGTCTATATTTTCAATGTCTATGCAGTTGATACCGGGGATAACCTGTCTGCACCGTTCCAAAGCTTCGGAAAACCGGTGATTCTCCCCTATTATGCCGGAGAAATCAAGGCAGAGTTTGAGGGAGAGGTTTTAGCAGGTGCGGATGTAACTGTGTCCACCACCCTTATAAATAACACCTCGGAAGAATCGATTTGTGCATACCTGGTTGCGGCAATTTATCAGAACGGTTCTCTGACTGATATGGAAATCTTCCCGGCAGAAGTCAGCAAGGGCGACCCTGCCAAGGACTTTATCATTCCGGTAAGCATTCCGGAGACTGCAGAAAATGTTGAGCTTTGCTGCTACTTCTGGGATCAAAACTATCAGCCTCTTTCGGAGGGACTGATTGTAAAATAATGTTGTATCATGGAGCAGTCGGAGGATTGCCCTGAATCTGACTGCTTTCAAGATAAAAAATAAAAGAAAGGATGAAATCCAATGAAAAAACGTTTAATCTCTATGTTGGCAGCACTTGCAATGCTTTTGACGCTGATTCCGTCAGTTGCATTTGCAGATGTAGTTGCCAATGGTACAACAACCGGATGGGAACATAGTGATAATACCCTTCTGGATGTTGTAACTGACACCGTGGATGGTGTCGAAAGACCGGTTCTGAGATGGACCTACCAAAATTCTGATTCAACCCTTTCCTACAATGTTGGACAGCTTCCGGCAGGCTATTATGAAATTGCCCTGAACTTAAGAAGCGGCTACAATCCGGGCGAGGGAAAGGTTGGTCTGATGAATGATTCTGAGGGTGGTTTCCCGGGCAATGCTCCGTCAGGCTTCCTTCCGAGATGGGAAGATACCTACCAGACCATCAGCAGAGTGGTAGAAATCACAGAGGAAAATTCTGATGTTGATAATGCACTTATGTTCTATACCGCATATGGTGACAATGGCGG
>SVJN01000039.1 GCA_015068965.1 Oscillospiraceae bacterium | reverse complement strand
GCGACAGAACTGCACCGCTCTCTATGGAATCCGGAAAGCTTGACCTGACACTGATTTGCGATGCTTGCAGTATGGAAATTTTCTCAGACGGCGGAAAGAGCTATCTGTCATCGGTTGCTGATTATACAGTCTGCGATTATAACGTCCCGAAGTTTTTGATAAAAGCAAGCGAGAATTGTGAAATTGAAACCTTAGAAATTCACGCTTTAGATACAATCTGGAAATGATTTCCGATAAGTTCGTGGCGAAACACCATGCCGCTTTTTAAACTCGGACACAAAATTGGAATAGTCCCCGAACCCGGCACGATAACAAATCTGCGTAATCGAAAGGTCACTGTTTAAAAGCAGCTTTTCCGCAAAAGAAAACCGGAGGTTTGTTAAATACCGTTTAAAAGGGACACCGGTATATTCCTTGAATCGGTTTCCGAAATAGTTGGATGCATAGTTTGCAATTTTTGCCGCATCCTCTAAAGAAATATTTTCAGTAAAATGGTTTTGCAGATACAAAAGTGCATATTGGACAGAAGAGTTATGAAGCCCTTCTGTTCTTTTTCCTGCAAGCATACCGATTTTTCCCAAAATACAATTCAGCTCCTGCGAAAGATAGCGGACAGAATCCTGTAGATTAGAGACCATATCCTTTGCAAGAATATGAAAAAAACAAACCTCCGAATCCGGAAGTGTCAGCATCCGGTGCGGCTCTTCCCCAAAAATTTGGCAAAGATAATCCGCATCACACATATCGACGGTAAACATCAGGTTAATCAGCTTTGTATTTTCCCGGAATATAATTTTATGAAAACTGCTCGGGCTCATCACAAACAAACATCCGGGACGAATTTCATAATCAATTCCGTCAATATGATAAGTACCGCCACCTGATAAAATCAGTTCAATTTCGTAAAATTCATGCCAATGCACCGTAACCGGTCCGATTAACTCCTTGATGGACACATCAATCGAACGGTTCCTGATCCAATAATCTGTTGCATGACGTTGTAGCATACTATCACCACCTTTATTTTTAGTATATCACTTTTCAGAAGAAAAGGCAATGATTAAAAATAATCTTTAAATTTACCATGTTTTTCTTGATTTTTTTATAGTATGAATCCTTTCCTGTTGTTATAATCAGCTACAAGGAAAGGTGATGGTTATGGTGAAAAAAAGAATCGCCCCCTCTCTGATTTGCACGGATTTATGCAATTTAAAATCAGAAGTAGCGAATTTAGAATCACTCGGTTGTACGATTCTGCACGTTGATATCATTGACGGAATTTTCAGCCCTGATATGCCACTCGGCATCGAAACGGTACGAAAACTACGCTCGTATTCCGACATGGAGTTTGATGTACATTTAATGGCGGTCAACAACATGCCGTATGTTGATATGCTCTTATCCTGCGGCATTGACCGGTTGTGCTTTCATCCCGAAAACGAACCGCGTCCGTCGATTCTGTTGCGGAAAATCAAAGCAGCCGGCGTAAAGGCAGGGCTTGCTATCAGCCCGGAAACGACGGTTGAGTCTGTCCGATATCTGCTCCCTCTTTGTGATTTTATTCTACTGATGCGGATTGATGCAGGCTATGCACACTTGAGCGGACAACAAGTCTATCCGCAAATTGAGGAAAAGCTTGCACTTTTAAAGACTTATATCCTATCATACGGACTTTCTCTTGAAATTGAGGCAGATGGCAGAATCGGCTTTGATGATTTGCCACCGCTTTTAAAATCCGGAGTTGACACCTTTGTCAGCGGTACAAAGGGGATTTTTCATCCGGATGCATCCAGAGCTGAAAACTGGAACAGATTACAGACCATTTTAAAAGCGGGGGGATATTAAAATGTATCAAGAAAATATAGACCTTGTACTGAATGAATGCAGAAGCATTCTTTCTGCCGTAGCATCGGAGGATACTGAGCTTCTGATTGAAAAAATTTTAAACGCCGACCAAGTGTTTTTTGTAGGTGTCGGACGGGTGTTACTTTCCTTAAAGTCGGTTGCTAAACGACTTTTCCATCTCGGAATCTGCACACACATTGTCGGAGAAATTACAGAGCCTGCCATTAAGTCCGGAGATTTACTGATTGCCGCCTCCGGAAGCGGAGAATCGCTCTTCCCCAAAGCAATCGCCCAAAAAGCGAAGGCGCTTGGTGCAGAGGTCGTTATGATTGGCTCAAATCGGGAAAGTACACTTGCGAAAACCGCAGATTTTATGATACGAGTTCCGACCAATACCAAAATGAAATGCCCGGACGAAATCCCGTCTGAGCAGATTATGACCAGCCTTTTTGAACAGTTTTTACTGCTCTACGGCGATATTGTTGCAAAAATGATTGTAGAAAGAAAACAGCTTGACATGGATTCCTTATGGGAATATCATGCCAACTTAGAGTAGGTGATGATATGATTTACAAACCCGGCATCGGAAGAATGAAAGACGATTGCATGATTTACCGAAACGGTACTTACTACCTTTTTAGTATGTACCAAAAACCCGGTTCAGATGAGTTCCGCCATATCTGGCTTGCAACCTCAAAAGACGGCATTCATTTTGAGGACTACGGCTGTGTTGTTGAGGATTTTCCGGAACTGATCTGGGCAATGAAGGTCTATGAGGCAGACGGCATCTACTACATGAATAGCGGAAGCTTCTGCGAAAATGGCAGACAAGCGGTTTTAAAATTCTGGAAATCAGAAGATTTACTGCATTGGGAATACTGTCCGGAATTAGATGTTGTCTCCCCCGAACTTGAAAACGAAAAAACACGCTTAGATTGTATGTGCGTGTTAAAGCATGACGGGAAATACTACGGCTATGCGACCGGGCAGTATGGATTTCTGATCTCAGACGACGGTGCGCATTGGACCCCGAATCCATGCAACATCGACTATACCCCCTTTCCTCCCTATAATACAGCATTGGGCGGATTTGAGATTGCCGATTTTATTGAGCTTGACGGTACCTTTTACCTGCTTTGCGGCGGCTTCGGGCATTTAGGCACAAACGGATACGGAGTTTATCTTTACGAAAGTAAGCACCCCGAAGGGCCTTTTACCCCTTGCCTTCCCTTTTATCGCATCAACGGCACAAGCAAACGCTGGGTAAATATGTGGGAGCGCTGCTTTGAAAAGGACGGACAACTTCTTGCACACAATTATATGTACAATGGCTATTCTTACGAATGTGGTGATGTGTATCTGCCGCCAATTAAAAAATTGCAAAAAACAGAGGAAAAGCTTTCTCTTGCCTGGTGGGACGGCAATAATGCCATGTACGGCGGTATTGTAAAAACCTGCGATTCGCTGATTTCGGAAAGTTCTTCCTACAGCGTGTTTGACGATACAAAAAATCAATGTGATTTTTCCGAACTTCTATCCATCCCGAACGCTACCATCATTGAATTTAACATGACGCTATCAGAAAACACCTTTACCAACTATTCTCAGGGCGGATTTTTCCTTGCTGAAACCGAGACAGACGGTAGTGCCGTTTTGTTCGATACCTACGGAAAATGCGAGATCGTGCATATCAAGGACGGTAAAATCCAATCAGTTGAAGATGTCATCGGTTTTGGAAGTACCGCACCATACTACATAACATCCGGAAAAACCTATTCTGTACGGATTTTAGCAAAAAACGGTTTATTTGAACTCTATGTCAATGACCTGTATCTGCAGACCTTTAACAACGCCCATATGCCGGAAAGTCTTGCAAATGCATTTTTATACTTTGGTGCGGCTTCTGTCAGAAACAGTTGTACCCTAAGCAACCTCAGAATATATGATATGAAAGGTGATAAATCATGAAATTATTGATTCTCTCGGATAGTCATTCCAATGCCAATGCCCTGCAAACAATCTGGCAAAAAGAGCATGACAGTGATTACATCCTTTTTGCCGGAGATATGGTGGATTGCGGTATTTTCCCCAAAGAGACCGTTCAATGGTTTATGAAGCATCGCAAACACTTATATGCAATCAAAGGAAACCACGACGAGCTGATTCTTTCTTTACGCAATCAACCCCGCATCAAAACAAACAGTATATATTCTGATTCACATCAGTTTACCGTCGCTCAGCTTTCAGAGGAGGAACTGGATTTTTTGGAATCACTCCCCCGTGAAATTACATTTACAATTGGTGACACGGACTTTTATATGTGCCATACAACCGATGAGTTTTCTACGGATGTGTATCTGGTCGAAAAACAGCTTTCCGGTTGTAAGCTTGCACCGTTTTTTGCAGAACGCTTTGCAAGTAAATTCCCCGACGCATCGTCCAAAAAAAGAGTAATCATTTACGGACACAGCCACCTTTTGTGGGCGGCTTCTGCCGGAGAAAACTGTACCGTAATCAATCCGGGAAGTGTTTCACATCAGTTCATTGGCGGAGCTACGCCGGTTCGCTGTGCCGAGTATATGGTGCTTGAGGACGGAAAAATAAGCCTTTGTCATGCAGATTATACAGTTCCCAAAACTCCGGAGATTTCATCACTGTTTGCAGATTCCTGGCAGGTTCAGCTTGCAGAGATGATTTATGGAAAGTAAGCTTTTGCACTTTTACTAAGGAGAGGAAACGATATGTACGCCAATTATCATACACATACCTTCCGTTGTGGTCATGCTACAGGAACAGATGAAGCATTTATAAAGGCTGCAATAGACTGCGGTCTCATGGAATTAGGCTTTTCCGATCATGCACCGTTCCGCTTTCCGAACGGACGTGAAACCGGGAACAGAATCCCGACCTCTATGGCAGAAGATTATATTTTCAGTTTAAAAGCACTCAAGGAAAAATATAAGAATAAAATCAGAATTCATATCGGCTTTGAAATGGAATATTATCCGCTTTATTTTGAAGAGATGTATTCATATACAAAAGCTTTGGGGGCAGAATATTTTATTCTCGGTCAGCATTTTATCAAAAACGAAATTCCGGATTTGATTGATTCTAATGAGCATGGTCATACAGCAGAACAGCTATCAGAATATACAAAGAACATAATCGGCGGCATCCGTACAGGAAAATTCCTTTATGTTGCACATCCTGATTTCTTCCGCTTTGAAGCAGACGATGCGCTCTATTCAGAAGAAATGACAAAAATTTGTATCGAAGCAAAAAATGCAGATATCCCCTTAGAATTGAATTTACACAACATTTGTCAAAACCCGCATTTTTCCGGTCCGATTTTTTTAGAAGCCGCAGCCAAAATCGGTAACAGGATTATTTTTGGCATGGATGCACACGCTCCCCATGAAGTATTTGTTGAAGCATCACTCAACAAAGGGATGTATCTGGTTCAAAAATATCATCTGAATCTGATTGACCGATTAGATATACATATTAATTCACTTTGAGAAAGGAACAAAACATGAAGCTATTATCATTCGGAGAAGTCTTATGGGATGTTTATCCCGATGAAGAAATTCTTGGCGGAGCGCCGTTAAACCTTGCGGCGCACGCCGCACAATGCGGTGCGGATGCGTGGTTACTCTCTGCCGTCGGAGCTGACAAGCTTGGCGAAAAAGCAATAAAACAAATCTCCTCCTTTGGCGTGCATACAGAATTTATTTCTGCGCTTTCTGACAAGGAAACCGGAAAATGTCTGGTTACCTTAGACGAGAATGCAATCCCTCATTATCGGCTATTGGAGGATGTTGCCTACGATTTTATTCCGCTTTCCCCGGCTTTGTCGGAGGCTTGCTTTGATGTTCTTGCATTTGGTACCCTTGCATTGCGGTCTGAACACAACAAAAAAGCCATCCGCACGGTGATTGATTCGGAAATCTGCAAGGAAATTTATGCAGATGTCAATATCCGCCCGCCGTTTTATTCGGAGGAAAGCCTGCGTATTTGTCTGGAAAATGCCACGATTGTAAAAATCAGCGACGAGGAATTACCAACCGTTTGCCAACTGATTCTGCAAGATACATTCACTTTGGAGGATGCTGCAATTGCATTTTCAGAGCAATTTCCACAGATAAAACTGCTCCTGCTCACCAAGGGTGCAAACGGTTCTGTGTGCTTCGACTGCCGAAAAAAAGAATTCTATTCCTGCCCTGCCGAAAAAACAGAGGTTGTCTCAACCGTTGGTGCAGGCGATAGCTTCGGTGGGGCATTTTTAGCACAGTATTTTTCCGGAACACCCATTTTAGAATGTCTTTCGTTTGCGTCCAAAATCAGCGCATTTGTTTGTTCTAGAAAAGAGGCGGTTCCTGAATATAAGCACAAAAAAAACTGAACGAAATCAAATCGTTCAGTTTTTTTGTATCTTATTTGATATCATAGTCCAATTTGAATTTTTCCCCACAGCCGTAGTTTTCATAGACATAATCAATATCCTTATCCCCACGTCCGGAGAGATTTACCAGGATAGAACCCGTTTTATGCTCCTTTGCATAACGCAGCGCAAATGCTACTGCATGAGAGCTTTCAATCGCCGGGATAATCCCCTCATAACGGGAAAGCAGGAAGAATGCTTCCATTGCCTCTTCGTCCGAAACCACCTCGTAATGCACACGACCCAAATCTCTCAAATGTGCGTGTTCCGGGCCAACACCCGGATAATCCAGACCGCTTGCGATGGAGTAAACCGGCAAGGGTTCGCCGTTTTCATCCTGCAAAAGATAACTGTCAAAGCCGTGGAGTCTGCCTTTGGTTCCGAACTTCATGGTTGCCGCATGGTCACCAGTCTTTTCGCCTCTTCCGAGCGGTTCAACACCATAGATTTCAACCGGGTCTGCCAAGAACGGAACGAACATTCCCAAGGAGTTTGAGCCACCGCCAACACAAGCTGCAACGGCATCCGGCATAATTCCGGTCATTTCCATGAACTGTTCTCTTGCTTCAATTCCAATTACCGACTGGAAATCTCTTACCATCTTCGGGAAGGGATGCGGACCGAGTGTGGAGCCGATGCAGTAGATTGCATCCTTGTATTCCTTTAAGTATGCGTCAAACGCCGCATCTACCGCTTCCTTGAGTGTTTTCAAGCCATGTGTGACCGGAACAACATTTGCACCCAGCATCTTCATGCGGATTACATTCGGCTGCTGCTTTGCAATGTCAACTTCACCCATATAAATATCGCATTCCATACCGAAATAAGCCGCCGCAGTTGCCAATGCAACACCGTGCTGTCCGGCACCGGTTTCTGCAATCAGCTTTTTCTTACCCATGAACTTTGCCAGAAGCCCCTCACCCATACAATGATTGAGTTTATGTGCACCGGTATGGTTCAAGTCCTCACGCTTTAAATAAATCTGACAATTTCCGAAAATCTTGGATAAACGTTCGCAATGGTAAACCGGTGTTGGTCTTCCCTGGAACTCTTTGCGGATACGGCGTAATTCATTGATAAACTGTGCCGAATGACAGATTGCCTCATACGCATCATCCGCCTCACGGAATGCAGGAATCAGCTCCTCCGGCAGATATGCACCGCCGTATGCACCAAAATATCCGTCTTTACTCGGAAACTCCTTTAAATAATTATCAAAATCCTTATACTGGTTCATATAAAAGCCCCCAAAAATAACATTATCAATTATTGTATCACATTTCATTGAAAAAGTCTATCTTTTTTTAAAAAAATTTCTTTTTCTTATCAAAAGACTTGAAGCAATCGAAAAATTATGGTAATATGAAAGAAAAAAATGAGGACTAAATTTATGGAAAGCTTACGTTTATCTTTTTCGGCGATTATGCCGATTTTTCTTCTGATGCTGCTGGGTTATGTTCTGAGGCTTTTGAAGGTTTCGGACAAAAGAGGGTTTGACACCGTGAACCGGCTGGTTTTCCGGGTGTTTTTGCCGACACTATTATTTTATAATATTTACTGCACGAAAAGAATTGAAAGCCTCGATTTCCGTCTGATTGGCTATATCTGCGTGGGTGTGCTTGCAATCTTTTTCTTCGGTTATTTTTTTGTCCGGCTGATTAGCGGCGATAATCGGAAACGGGGTGTAATTCTACAGAGCTTTTTCCGCTCCAACTATGCAATTTTAGGCATTCCGTTGGTGAACTACATCTGTGGAAAAACCAGCGGTCTTGCTTCTATTCTGGTTTCGGTTGTGATTCCGCTTTTTAATGTGCTTGCGGTTATCTGTCTGGAACGGTTCCGAAGCGGCAGAGCAAATCCGCTCCGGCTTCTGGGCGGAATCCTCTCCAATCCGTTAATTATCGGAAGCCTTCTGGGTGTATTACTGGTTCATTTCGGGATTGTACTTCCCCCCACCCTGGAAAAAGCAGTTTCGGATGTTGCCGGACTTGCAACACCGCTTGCAATTATTACCTTGGGTGCAAGCTTTACTTTCTCCAGCATCGGCGGATATTTGAAGGAGCTTTTTATTATTGTTTTCACCCGGTTGTTTTTTGTTCCGCTGATTCTGCTTTCGATTGCTGTTATGCTGGGGTTCCGTGGCGAAGCTCTTGCCTGCCTTCTGGTCATTTTCGGGGCTCCGGTTGCCGTTTCCTCCTTTTCTATGGCACAACAGATGGGCGGAGATGAACAGCTTGCCGCACAAGCGGTTGTTATGACCTCTGTTTTCTGCTTGTTCTCCTTGTTCGGATGGATATTCTTTTTGAATCAATTACAGTTGTTCTGATAAAAAAGCTTCTGATCGAAGCCCCGCCTGCGGGCGTGAGATTAAGGAAGCAATTTTGTTATTCCGGAAATTACAACAAAAATGTTGTAATTTCCTATATAATAAAAAAAGGTTGTTGCGTGAAGCATTTATATATTATTCTATTCAAAATTGTAGTACAAACCTCACCTTTGTCAGCCACCTCATCCGTCAGCAAATGCTGCCACCTTCCCCTCAAGGGGAAGGCTTCTCCTTGAGGAGAGGCTCCGCCCATAGGCGGTGGTGAGGTGTAGCCTGCAAAGCAGGCGTAAATGATAAAGCTTTCATACTACAAAGAATATTAATATATGCACTCGCAACAACTTTTTTTATTGCTTAATTGCCTTTTTTTTCCATTTTCCAAGCTTATAGAAGATTGCGGTTAATATCGCACCAATTGTCCAGGATAAAAGCAGAGAAATCTGAATACATTCATTTCTGCCAAACGGCAGCTCCGGCGTTCTGGTCAGATAGGAAATTCCGTACGCAATCGGCACACGGATTGCAACGGTTGTTGCCAGAGAAATCCACATCGGTGTCATGGTATCTCCGGCACCACGCATAATTCCGGAAAGACTCTGCGTGATTGCAACCGCCAGATAGCCTGCGGCAAGAATCTTCATTAAGTAATAGCTTTTATCTACCAGCTCCTGCGTTTCGGTAAAGATTCCCATCAGGTGCTTTCCAAAAAAGAGGATGGCACAAGTGATAACGGCAGAGCATCCGAATGCCATGAGTGTTCCTTGCTTTGCACCCTGTATTACCCGGTCATAGCGACCTGCACCGACATTTTGCCCGGCATAGGTGGTAAGTGCCATACCAAATGAGAAGTTCGGCATCATAGCAAATCCGTCCACACGCATAATCACGACATTCGCCGCAATAAACAGCTCCCCGAACTGGTTGGTGAGCGATTGTACAATAATCATGGCAGAGGAGAAAATTGCCTGCGTCAGACCGGAGGGAATGCCCAGACGGACAATCGTTCTGACATACTGCTTGACGGGTTTAAAGTATTTTAATTCAAAATCAAAGTTTTCCCGCATTTTAGAAAGCTTAATCAAACATAAAATGGAGGATGTAATCTGTGCAATAACCGTTGCCAACGCAACTCCGGCAACACCCATCTTCACAACTGCCACAAAAAAGATATCCAATACAATGTTGATACCACAAGCGACCAACAAATATAATACCGCAGTAAAGGAATCCCCCATCCCCCGGATGATACCGCTTAAGATGTTATAGTAAGCCATGCCTGCAATACCGACCAGAGAAATCATCAGATAATCGGCACAGCCGTCTAAAATTGATTCCGGGGTGTTGAGCATGACCAGAACCGGACGAATCAACGGACTTGCCGCTAAAATCAGAAAAACGCAGGCAATCGCCGTTACGGTGATACAGTTTCCGATGGTGTAGGAAAGGCTTTTCCGGTTCTTTGCCCCGAAATACTGTGCCACCATGATGCTTGCCCCGGCAGAAATGCCGACAAATAAAACCAAAAGCATATTTAAAATCGGACCTGCACTGCCAACTGCGGCTAACGCATTGTCGCCGATATATTTTCCTACCACAATACTGTCCACCGTGTTGTAAAGCTGTTGCGCAATGTTGCCAATCAGCATCGGTAGCGTAAAGGTCAGAATACTTTTCCACGGACTGCCCACCGTCATGTCGGTCGGCTGATAAAGACTTTTTAACATAAAAAAACACCTCAAACTCACGGACATCCTAAAAGTATGCCCAAAAATATCCATGATACATTGTAACACATCCGATAAAAGATTGCAAGTTTCAATCGACAAAAACTTTACTTTTTTGTCGGTTCTTAAAATTAAAATTTGATTTCTGCAAAGATTTGTGTTATACTCTATAATATATAGAAAAAATAGGAGGATTCGGAACATGATAGATACAAAAAAAGAGCAGGAACGTGAAGAACTGCACCGCACCATATGGAACATTGCAAATGAATTGAGGGGTAGCGTAGACGGCTGGGATTTTAAACAGTATGTACTTGGTATGCTCTTCTACCGTTACATTTCCGAAAACTTCAGAAACTATATCAACGAAGGCGAAATCGAAGCAGGCAATCCTGATTTTGATTATGCAAAACTTTCGGACGAAGAAGCAGAACCGGCTCGTGAAGAACTGGTTACAACAAAGGGTATATTTATGCTCCCCAGTGAGCTTTTTGAAAATGTTAAAAAGGATGCACCCAATCACACAGAGGACTTAAACGAAATTCTGGAACGAATCTTTTATAATATTGAGCATTCCGCTCAGGGTACGGACAGCGAAGACGATTTCAAGGGATTGTTCGATGATATTGATGTAAACAGCAATAAGTTAGGTAGCACAGTAGCAAAGAGAAATGATAAGCTGATTAAACTGATTGATGGCGTGGCACAAATGAATCTTGGAAACTACAAAGATAATACCATTGACGCATTCGGTGATGCATATGAATTCCTGATGGGAATGTATGCCTCCAATGCCGGAAAATCAGGCGGTGAATTTTATACTCCGCAGGAGATTTCCGAGCTTCTTACCAAGCTTGCTCTTGGCAACAAAACAGAAGTCAACAAGGTTTATGACCCCGCTTGCGGTTCAGGTTCCCTTTTATTAAAGGCGGCAAAAATACTTGGTAAGGAAAATGTTCGTCAGGGCTTTTACGGACAGGAAATTAACCTTACTACATATAACCTTTGCAGAATCAATATGTTTTTGCACGACATTGATTTTGATAAGTTTAATATTGCAAATGAAGATACTCTCATAAGTCCCCAGCATTGGGACGAAGAGCCTTTTGAGGTAATCGTTTCCAATCCCCCATACTCTACCAAATGGGAAGGCGATTCCAATCCTTTGATGATAAATGACCCGAGATTTTCTCCTGCCGGCGTGCTTGCACCAAAATCAAAGGCTGACCTTGCGTTTATTATGCATTCTTTGGCATGGCTCTCTACCAACGGAACAGCTTCAATCGTATGTTTCCCCGGAGTAATGTATCGTGGCGGAGCTGAGCAGAAAATCAGAAAATACTTGGTGGATAATAACTATATTGATTGTATCATTCAACTTCCTGATAACCTTTTCTACGGCACTTCAATTGCAACCTGCATCATGGTTTTGAAAAAATCCAAGCAGGATAATTCTGTTTTGTTTATTGATGCCAGCAAAGAATGTGTTAAGGTTACAAACTCAAACAAACTGACAGATGCAAACATTGAAGCAATCTATAACTGCTATATGGAGCGTTCAGAGAAAGAGCATTTTTCAAAGGTTGTTACCTACGAGAAAATAGCAGAGCAGGACTATAACCTTTCTGTTTCCACCTATGTGGAACAAGAGGACACAAGAGAAGTGATTGATATAAAAGAGCTGAATCGTGAAATAAGTGAGATTGTTGCCCGTGAGCAGGTGCTTCGTGATGAGATTGATAAAATCATTGCAGAGATAGGAGAATAATATTGAGCAAGAGTGAAGAACAGAAATGTCTTGATAGTGTCATTGAGTATTGCAAAAAACAGCGTGGCTTGACGAAAAAGATGGGATTACTGTTATCAGGCACTGAAGTAGAACGAGCGTTTAATGAGTGTCCTGATTTTGTGAAATACACTCCTAATGATACGATAATCGGCATTGAGCACTTTCAAGTCGACCATTTTTCAATAGAAAAACAGAATAAGAAAATTGGTTCGCACGTTAATAAGTATTATAATGACTTAAAAAAAGCACAAGAAAAATTCAATAAAACTGTTTCTGAATCAAATAATGCTGGATGGACTGAAGAAACAGCAAACGACTTTGCTAAAATTGTAGAGTTTTCTTTTCATAATAAATATACAGCCTCATATGGTTCCTATATTAAATCGTTTGAATACTCACTTGAAAAGCACCTAAAGAAAACTGACGAATACATAAAAAATCTAACCGCTTTGACTCATAATAAATCAAACATAGAGCTTGTTTTTTTAATTGATGTGTACTCTGATTTTTCAGGACTGTTTTTAACTGATAAAAAAGGAACATATAAATCTAATGTTGGTAATGCACCTATGTTCAGAGAGGTTGTTGACCTATTAGAAAACATAGATAAGCGTAAGATAGATTATGTAATAATGCGTTTTAATAGTGTTAACTACACACAACAGAGTAAAATAATAGTTGTTCGAACCGGAAATATCAAAACACAACTGGAAAAACAACATATAAAAATATACGAATATGCAGGAGATGACTATTATACCAGATTACAAGGTATAAATAGGAACTTACCTAGCAAGCAACAGCATACAATCGACGGTGATAACCTGAATATAGAAATACAGACACGCTCCGATGATATTAGTCAGGCAGATAGACTAAAGCTTGTGCTTCAAGGATTTAAAAAAGCATTGTATTGCAAGCTGAACAATATAAATTGTGCAACCACAATGTTGGTACAAATGATGATTGAGTTGTTTGGGGATTATTATTTGAATCTTTTAAAAGCAAAAATACCTGTTAATTGGTATGAGTGGAGATATTTAATGGATACACAAAAAGAGACTATGGATAAAAAGAAAAAAGCATTTGAAAAAATATGGTTCTCTCAAGAGGAGGATGAAAATGAATAAAATACAAGAACTTATAGAAAAGCTTTGCCCTGATGGCGTTGAGTATAGAAAAATCAAGGATACATTTCAAAGGCTTAAAGGAACACCCATAACAGCTGGGAAAATGAAAGATATTGCAGATGATAATGGTGAGATAAAAATATTTGCAGGTGGTAAAACAGTTATAAATGCAAAAGAATCAGATATACCAAATGCAAATATAACACGAGTACCTGCAGTTTTAGTTCAATCTCGTGGTGTAATAGACGTTGTTTATTATGAAAAGCCTTTTACATTCAAAAATGAAATGTGGGCATATACAAATGATAACAAAATCACTGTTAAATATTTGTATTACGTATTAAAAAATAATATTCAACACTTTAGGGATGCCGCATCAGGTATGGGTTCGTTACCACAGATTTCACTGACGGTTACAGAAGATTTTAAAATCCCTGTACCGCCATTGGAGGTACAGAGTGAAATTGTCAGGATACTTGACAATTTCACGGAGCTTACAGCAGAGCTTACAGCGGAGCTTACAGCGAGAAAGAAACAGTATGAGCATTATAGAAGCAAACTTTTTGATTTTGATGAGCCAACCGCTGAAACAAAGCCACTTGGTGATGAGTTTTCTTTTATTCGCAATGGCTTTGTTGGCACTGCTACACCCTATTATACAGATAAAGCGCAAGGTGTTCGATACTTAAAAGGCACAAATATTCACAACGGAGTTATTTCGGATAATGAAGAAGAATATATTACACAAGAATTTCACCAAAAGCACATAAAAAATCAACTTAAACCTGACGATATTCTTGTGGTTCAGTCTGGTCACGTTGGAGAATGTGCAGTTGTTGGAGATAAATATGCTGGGGCTAATTGTCATGCATTGATTATTATGAGCAATGATGGTAACTGCAACTCAAAATATGTTGTATACTATCTTCAAACTGAAGAGGGTAAGAAAAAACTATCTCGTATCACAACAGGTGGAACAATTAAACACATCTTAGCTTCTGGAATGAAAAAACTTATGATTCCGTTTCCACCACTTGAAGAACAACAGCGTATTGTTGATATTCTTGATAGGTTTGATAAGCTTTGTAATGACATTTCAGAGGGTTTACCTGCTGAGATTGAAGCAAGACAAAAGCAGTACGAATACTATCGGGATAAGCTATTAACATTTAAGGAGAAAGCTATATGAGTGAATTTAATATCGTGCTGGCTTCGAATGAAAGCACAGTTGTTTCTGAATACACCCCTGCGGAAAGGCGTTCGGACAGCTATCAGAGTGAAGCAGAGCTTGAAAAAGAATTTATAAAATTGCTTGGTGTGCAAGGATATGAGTATCTCACCATTCACGAAGAAAAAGACCTCATTATAAATCTACGGACACAGCTTGAAAAGCTGAACGGTTATATCTTTACGGAAAATGAGTGGAAACGTTTTTTTGAAACCAGCATAGCCAACGCAAACGAAGGCATTGTTGAAAAGACAAGAAAAATACAGACCGACCACGTGCAGGTATTAAAACGTGATGACGGTACAAGCAAAAACATTTATCTGATAGACAAAAAGAACATTCACAACAATTCTATGCAGGTAATCAACCAGTACACCGAGGATGGTGGAACACATGATACCCGTTACGATGTAACTATTCTGGTGAATGGCTTGCCTTTGGTTCATGTTGAATTAAAAAGGCGTGGTGTTGCCATCCGAGAAGCATTCAATCAGATAAATCGTTATCAAAAAGACAGCTTCTGGGCAAGTTCGGGACTTTATGAGTATGTGCAAATCTTTGTTATTTCCAACGGAACACATACAAAATACTATTCCAACACTACAAGAAACAGTCATATTAAAGAAGCAAATGAGACTGCAAAAAAATCAAGCAAAAAGACGAGCAACAGCTTTGAGTTTACTTCCTTCTGGGCTGACGGCAACAACAAAGTAATTTCCGACCTTGTGGACTTTACAAAAACATTCTTTGCAAAGCATTCTATTTTAAATATTCTGACAAAATACTGTGTGTTTACATCTGAGGATTTGCTTTTGGTAATGAGACCTTATCAGATTGTGGCAACAGAAAGAATACTAAACCGTATCGAGGTGGCTTCCAACTACAAAAAGGAAGGAACTTTGGATGCCGGCGGTTATATCTGGCATACGACCGGAAGTGGTAAAACCCTGACATCATTTAAGACGGCACAGCTTGCATCCTCCCTTCCCTACATTGACAAGGTGTTATTTGTGGTTGACAGAAAAGACCTTGACTATCAGACCATGAAAGAATATGACAGATTTGAAAAGGGTGCTGCAAACTCAAACACAAATACAAGTGTACTGACCAAACAGCTGGAGGATAGCTCTGCAAGAATCATTATCACTACCATTCAGAAGCTGGATATCTTTATCAGAAAAAACAAAACACATGATATCTATACAAAACACGTGGTTCTGATTTTTGACGAGTGTCATCGCAGTCAGTTTGGGGATATGCACCTTGCTATCATCAAGCACTTTAAAAAATATCATATCTTTGGTTTTACCGGTACCCCTATTTTTGCAGTAAATGCAAGCACAGGCGGTAACCCGAATCTCAAAACCACACCACAGGCATTTGGAGACAAACTTCACACTTATACCATTGTGAATGCAATCAATGATGGAAATGTTCTTCCGTTCCGGATTGATTATGTGAATACGGTGAAACAAAAAGAAAATATCAAGGATGAGCAGGTACGTGCAATTGATATTGAAAAGGCAATGTCTGCTCCCGAGCGAATCCGGGAAATTGTAAAATATACGCTTGAAAACTTTGAGAAAAAAACAATGCGTAATAGCTTCTATTCCCTGAAAGGTCAAAGAGTTGCAGGCTTTAACTCTATCTTTGCAGTAAGCTCTATCCCCGTTGCAATGAAGTATTATTATGAATTCAAACATCAACTTGACCAGATGCACAAGAATCTGAATATTGCAACCATTTTCAGTTTTTCTGCCAATGAAGATGACCCCGAGGACGGACTTTTAGAGGAAGGCTTTGATACTGACCTCTTAGACCAAAGCTCCAGAGACTTTTTAGAGTCTGCAATCGCAGATTATAACAACACCTTTCACACAAATTACGACACTTCAAGTGATAAGTTCCAGAACTATTATAAGGACTTATCGCAGAGAATGAAAAATCGGGAAATTGATTTACTGATTGTTGTTAATATGTTCTTGACGGGTTTTGATGCAACTACACTCAACACACTCTGGGTTGATAAGAACTTAAAGCAACACGGACTGATTCAGGCTTTTTCAAGAACAAACAGAATACTAAACTCTGTCAAAACCTATGGTAATATTGTTTGTTTCAGAAATTTAGAAGAAGAAATTATTGATGCAATATCCTTGTTCGGTGACAAGGATGCAGAAGGAATCGTACTTCTGAAAAATTTTGATGCATATTATCACGGTTACGATGAGGACGGTGTACATCACCCCGGTTTTGTGGAGCTTATTGAAAAGCTGACGGTCAATTTCCCGCTTGGTGCAGAAATTATCGGAGAAAAAGCAGAGCAGGAATTTGTCAAGCTGTTCGGCACAATTTTAAAGCTGAAAAATATCCTGAATTCTTTTGATGAATTTGATGCAACAATCAATATTTCTGAACGTGATATGCAAGACTATCAGAGTATTTATATTGATATCTACAAAACCTATCATACCAAAAAGGAAAAAGAAAATATCAATCATGACCTTGAATTTGAAATTGAGCTTATCAAGCAAGTTGAAGTTAATATTGATTATATTCTGATGCTTGTTGCCAAATATCATGATTCCAATTGTCAGGACAAAGAAATTCTTGCAAATATTTCAAAGGCAGTCGGTTCCAGTTTCCAGCTTCGTTCTAAAAAGGATCTGATTGACGGATTTATTGCAAGTATCAACGCAGATACTAACGTTCATGAAGATTGGAAAACCTATGTAATAGAAGAAAAGGAAAAGGATATCAGTACTCTTATTACAGAAGAGCGTTTGAAGGAAGACGAAACAAGAAAGTTCATTGAAAATGCCTTCCGTGATGGACAACTCCGCACAACCGGAACTGACTTTGATAAAATCATGCCCCCAACATCTCGCTTTGGTGGTGGTAACAGAACACAAAAGAAAAACGGCATCATTGAAAAGCTTTCTGAGTTCTTTGAAAAATATTTCGGAATTTTATAATGCAAGTTTCTAAATCGCCTGTAAAAATAGCATAAACCCCTTTCTCACCTCATATATTGTAGTAAAATCGCATTTTGGGGTGAATGTATGAAGGATTATATCGAAGAACGGGCGATAGAGTTAGCCGAGTATATTATCAGAAACAAAGCAACGGTGCGGAATGCTGCAAAGCATTTTCATGTTTCCAAATCGACGGTACACAAGGATGTGACCGAGCGATTAAAGAAAATAGATGTGTCCCGATTCCGGGAGGTTCAGGCAGTTTTAGCAGAAAACAAGGCAGAGCGGCACATCCGTGGCGGATTAGCGACACAACAGAAATACCGGTTATTGGAAAAAAGTGCCGGGGTTACATTTTTACCCCGGAAAATCCGTACATAACCACAAAATACGAAAGGACAATGCATATGAACACACTACATTTAAAATATGCAGTTGAAATCGAGAAAACCGGCTCCATTTCCCGAGCGGCGGCAAATCTTTTTATGGGACAGCCGACCTTGAGCAAGACCATCAAGGAATTGGAATCCGGTTTAGGGTATGAGATTTTTACCCGAACGCCCAAAGGGGTTTCCCCCACACCAAAAGGGGAAGCTTTTCTGACACACGCAAAGGCGATTCTCTCACAAATGGAAATGATAGAAACCATTTCTATTTCGGATGACCGGAAAAATACGCAGATTTTAAATGTGGTTGCACCACGTGCAAGCTATGTGGCATCTGCCTTTACCGATTTTGTAAAAGCACTTGACCAGAGCGGTCAGATTTGTGTCAACTACAAGGAAACCAACGCCATGCGTACCATCAACAAGATTTCGGTCGGCGAATACGGCATCGGAATCCTGAGGTTTCAGACCGAGTACGAGGGGTATTTTTCCGACTATTTAAACCGCAAGAACTTTGTAATGGAGCCGTTATTGGAATTTCAGACCAATGCTCTGATGCACCAATCACATCCGTTAGCAAAGAAAAAGAAGCTCGGTTATTCGGATTTTACCGGATTTATTGAGCTGATTCACGGCGACAATTTTGTACCGTATTTAGCTGAGCCTGCACCGCTCTCCGGCAAGCAAATCTGTATTTATGAGCGGGCAAGCCAGTTTGACCTATTACAAAAGCTCCCAGGTGCCTACATTCAATCCGCTCCGATGCCAAAAGCGATGCTGGAGCAGTTTGATTTGTGTGAACGTGCGTGCGAGTTCCCCAACGGTCACCACAAGGATATGCTTGTCTTTATGAAGGACCACACCTTTACCCCGTTGGAGAAGGATTTTATCCGGCATTTAAAAGATGTTGTGCGTGATTTATCTGAAGAACAAAGCGGCTTCGCCGCAACCGCTCCGTAAAATCCCCGTGTACTTTGAACTGATACAGAGCGGTAAGAAGAAGCATAACGCTTTGTTACGCCCATGTGCGTTTCCGCTATTAGCGGAAA
>SVJN01000038.1 GCA_015068965.1 Oscillospiraceae bacterium | reverse complement strand
GTGGATGAGGATATCAAAACAAAGATTGAGCAAAAAAGGCAGGAGCTGCTTTTGTACGTGTCCTTTCATGAGGGGAAGGAGTTTGTGCCTTCTGTCAGAAGCTATAATTTCCGTGGAGATATCAACTATGGCGGTGCAATCTATAAAACGCTGTTTCAGCCTGAGATGATTGTATGCTTTGCGGATTTGATGTCGGCAGTTGTGGTGAATCGTTCTTTGGTATCTACCGAGGCATTTGGCAATTCGTCTGCGACATGCGTAAAAACACAACGTATCTTTCGGGATTCCTACGCCTACACATGGAAGGGCAACGGTCTGCGGATGGGCAGTATATCAGAATTTCCTGCCATGCCTGGCTGTTATCAGAATGATAGCTGGGGGCTGGGCTGGCAGTCTATGCCGGTCAGCGCAATGGTGGAAGGGGAATATATTTCCTTTTTAAGATTCCGCACAAAAGTGAATGGGAATACACATTCTCACCCGGCACAGGATAAGCATAGCGCATTTTTGTATAACAGACTGTTCGAGGATGGTACAATCCCGGATTATCTGACGAAAACTGCACAAAATGAGAATATTATCGTTGCAGTCAGAAGGATTTCACACATTGCAAATACGGCAGAATTCATCGGTGATGAATGGTGCATTCCGGGAGATAAGGAGATAAAAATTCATCAAACAGAGAATGCTTTGTGGTATGTAGTCGATGAAAAAATTGCATTGTGTCCGTTAAAGTGCGTTTCTGTAGATGGAACGCAAAGAGAAAATCCGACCGTAAGGATTTTTAAGGAAAACGGCTTTACGACGATTTCTTCTATCCTTTATGAGGGCGAAAATAAGCTTTTGCGTTCCGGCTATACCGAAACCGCGTGGGTGATTGTCGGATGCGAAAATGGGGTTTGCTGTCTGGATGGAATCACGGTAGCAGATGAAGAAATTCCGGATAGAACTGTGCCGAGAATGCCATGGATGCAGAAAAGAAGAATCGTTGCGCAGGATGAGAAAAAAACGGTAACTCTGGAATATGATCCGTATTAACGAAAGTTTGGTTGTAAAAAAGTGATAATATGTAAATTGTAGGGGATGTAAAACGAGTTTTTTTACATCCCCTTAATCATTGTGATTATATTGTGATTATGAAAACAGCTTCACGGTCGGAGAAATCAGAATTCCGCATTCTTTTAAGCAGTATTCATAGCAGAAGCCTCGCTCATCCGCTGCATACCAATGTGTCGGTCCGTACCAGGTATCGCCACTATAGTTATGCATAGAGGCAAAGGTGTTCACACGGTTTCCGAAGCACACAAACTCGATTTTATGTGTCCCTTTTTTAAGATTTGGAATCACGAGCTTATAGGGTGGGAACACAATTCTGCCGACATCCTCACCATCTACAAACACCTTGACCATAGCACCACGGTACTTGCCGACGGTGATTTCTGCAGAGCAATCATTCTCTGCTGTAAATTCGGTGCAATAGGTCACATTTCCGCCAAAGAAGGGAAGTCCCTGCGTGGCAATGTTACCGAAGTAAAGCTCCTTTGTGGGGGCGGTGATTGTTTTGCAGGTGCCGGACACACGCACATCAAAATCACCTAACAGATACATTGCCTCGACGCTGATACGTTTTCCGAACGGAACCTTTACCACCAACTCGTTTGTGCCTTTTTTCAGCGTCGGCAGAGCATAGGTGATGATGGATTTATCTACATAATAGCCGACCGGTGTTGTTGCAACTGCTTCGCCGTTTAAGGAAATTTCTGTCACCTCTTCAATGGCAAGCTGTGCGTTTTCTACCTCGATTTCACTCTCAATCAGATACCGGAGGGTGACAAAGTGCGAAATTCCATCCTGCTGAGAAAGTACCCAGGGTTGGGTGTCGCAACCGTCTGCCATCGGGAAGCAAAGATTCTCACGGCATTTTTTATCAATCCGCAAAATTTCCTCCATCGGCTGAAGCACGCCGTCATCCAGGCAATATTCTGCCAAATCCAGCAGATAGACATTCGGCTCATCCTTTTTAAAGGACACAGCATTATGGAAACGGATTTCCTTTTGAAGCTTCTTTTGGGGGACAGATAATTCTTCCTGTTTTGCCTTTCCGGGAACCAATTGCAGGAGCATACTGTCACTTTCGTAAAGGTCTGCCGGAATCACGGTGTCGCCGTTTTCGTAGTAGCAGGGAATGCTTACGGCCTCTGCGTTGATGGTGTCAAACAAGGTCGGAATCCATTCGCCCCGGATGCGGATGCGAAGCTTGTCCGGGATTGCAACGTCCAGATTTTTTGCATTTGATTGACGGGGATGAATATCCTGCTTTCCGTGTGTGATAAAGAGCCAGGTAACATCGCCATCCTTACGGATTGCATGAATCAGAGTTTCACTGCTTAAGCCCTGATTGTTCTTGATTTCCAAGAACCGCTCATCCTTCAGGGCTTCCATCAGACCGTAACGGCTCATCGGAACCTGCAGGGAGGCATCGTAGAGGGCTTTTCCTTCGTCCGATTCTACGGCATCGATGTATTTCGGATATCCGCCACAGAAAATCAGCCGTCCGCCATTTTGCTGGAATTTCTGTAACTGCTCCAAGGTAGTCCGGCGCATGGTGTCACAGCCCGGAACAATGACGGTGGAGTATTGCATTTTGCCGACCTTCAGGCGGTTGGTATCTGCAGAGCCAATGTCGGACAGAATGGATTCGCTGATAAAGTCAAAATCAACCAGACCGAACAGAAGCCATTCCAATACATTTTCAAAATTCTCCTGCATCTGACGGCGTAAATCGGAGGTTGCATCGGCAGGACCTAAATAGAGCCAATCACTTTCAATCGGATGAATCACGCCAACATTGACCACCGGCTTACCACGGGTTAAGACGGTATTTAACCGTGCAAAGTGGTCTTCAATATAGGAATATTCCCGATACCAGGGAATCTGATAGTTAAAGGTTGCCGGGTAGTCACGTTTTGCAGAACCCTTCATCGAAACCCAGGAAAGATGCGGAACTCTAACCGTGACACCAAGCGCCGCCTGCCAGTCACCCTGGAATTTGTGTCCCCGAAAATCAAAATCCCAGTTGGTTACACCGTACAATTCGGAGAGCATTGCCTCTCTGCCATACTGATGCACCACAGATTGCGTTTGCTTTGCGGTACTGTATTCGGTATTATTACAAAGCATATCAATGCCCGGAATCTCCATAGAACGGTAGGTACGCATCGCTTCGCCCACGCATTGGCTCTGTGTTTTGAGGGTTTCCTCGCCCAAAACGTGTCCGGTCTGGGCAATTCCGTTTTCCCGGCACCAGTTCGCACAACCGTCCATGAATGCAGAGGTGAACAGCTCACACACATGGTCGTGGAAGAAGTATCTGACCTGAGAGGGCTTCTGGGCGGGCAGGTTCCAGAATAATTCCGGAAGTGCGGCGATTAAATCAAGCTTGTATTGTGCCTGATAGCTTTTTTCCAAATCCGTTGTCCAGGGGAGGACTGCTTCCTTACAATCCTTTGCGTAAGGGAATACCTGCTTGTGGTTAAACTGCGGCTCGTCGGTAAAGATTGCCGGAACAACGCCGCCAAAATCCTTGCCGACTTCACGTTTGTATGCCTCATGTGTCACCCGGATGAATTCAGCGGTCGCTTCCTTGGAAAGGGTGTCCAAATAGGTCTGGTCGTTATACCAGCCGGACTCGGATGCGGTGCAGACATAGGCATACCAGCTCTTGCCGGGGGTTGCATCGGCTTCCGGGATAAGCTTGTACTCCAAAAGCTCGCCATTTTCATTGAAGGTAATGTCATAGCAACCAAGCAGATAAGGTAAACCCTCTGCGATTGCAGTCTCCCGTTCGGTAAAGCTGACATCGGGATTCTGATTCAGCCGAAGCATTTTTTGGCGGAACCGTTTGTTTTTTGTAACAATACCGCCTGCCGCACCCGACGGCCAACGGTCCTCATCATAGAGCCATGCAAGCATATCCTCGGTGCGTGCCTTTTCCACACACGCCTTGATGAGAGACATAAATTCCTCACTCAAGTATTCGGTTGCCATGCCGGAACGGGTGTGCATATGGAAACCGCCATAACCCATCTGCTTTAACACCTCAATCTGTTCGGTGAGGGTTTCTTCGTCCAACTGACAGTTCCATGCCCAGAAAGGGGTTCCCCGGTATTCGCTGGTCGGGTTTTTGAAAAGCTCCATATCCAGCTTGGGAGTCTGATTCTTTTTGTAAAGCATTTTTTTCGCTCCTTTGCAATTTATTGGTTGATTTTATTATAGAGATATATTATAATAAAATCAAGTGGTATTTTTTCTAAAAAGGTAGGTGATTTTAATATGGAGCATAAGATACCCGGAGGCATTCAGATGATGCTCTATGAGCAGAATACACTTTCCCTGCACAGTCATAATTTTTTAGAGCTGGTTTATGTGCTGGAGGGGAGTGCGTGGCATCTGACAGACAAGCAGAAAACAAGGGTGCAGAAGGGAAATTTTTTCATCATAGATTACTGCTCACGGCATGGGTACGAAAAAACCGGCTTGCGTCCGATGAAGATTATGAACTGTCTGTTCCTGCCCGAGCTGATTGACAAAACCTTAAAGCATTGCAACCGTTTGGGGGAGGTCATGAACAATTATCAGCTCCGCTACCATTACCGTCCGACCAACAAAAATCCTGCCGACCTGATGTTTTATGATGAAAACGGAAAAATCGGCAGACTGATTGAGGAGATGTATGCAGAATTTGAGCAAAAGCAGGCAGGATATATCGAAATTCTTCGTTGCAAGCTGATTGAGATTCTGATTACCATGATGCGGAATATGCAGTCCGATTCCGAAGCAGAGGATGGAAGTATCGAAGGGCATATGGTAAGCTTTGTTCTGGAAAATTACATGAACCCTGTGCGTCTTGGGCAGTTGGCGAAGGAAACAAATTACAGTCTCCCATACTTAAGCCGGATATTCCGGGAACGCTTTGGCATGACCTTTGAACAGTTTCTGCAGAAAACAAGGGTGGAGCAGAGCTGTCGGCTTCTGGCAAATTCCGATAAAAAGGTGACCGAAATTGCCGGATGTGTGGGGTATACCGACCAGAAAAGCTTCACCGCCGTTTTTAAAAAAATCATGGGAATGACACCCCGTGACTATCGCAAGAAGTACCGTTAATGCAGGAAAATACATCTTTTTTGCAAAAAAGCATTGTGTTTTTAAAAAATTAATGATATAATAAAGAGAGTATAATGCTCATAATAGTGTCTACGATACCAGAATAAAGAGGGTGTTTGCATGATTCGCAAATCGTTAATCGCTTTGATTTATGAAGCGGCATCTATCCAGCGGTGGAACGACCATATCCGTCCCTGGGCAGGCTTTACCGAGCTTGATAAGCAGGCGCACAAGCTGTTTTATACATATGTGCTTTCCAAATGTGAAGGGGAGGGGAATTATGACCCGTTGCTTCTTTTGGAGGGCGGTATCTTTGAATTTTTGCATCGGGTGGTCTTGACCGATATCAAGCCGCCGATTTACCATAAGCTGATGCAGGAAAAGGGTGCGCAAATCAACGACTGGATTTTAGAGGAGCTTCGTGGACAGTTAGAGCCGTTAAAGGGTGGCTTCTACGAAAAGATGCAACGCTATTTCCGGGATGAGTCGTATGCCGCAAAGGAAAAGCAGATATTAAAGGCGGCACACTATTTTGCAACCGACTGGGAGTTTAGTGTAATCTATCCGCAGAATCTCAACACCTTCGGCATTGAGCAGGTAAAATCCGAGGTTGCAAGAGGGTTGGCGGCGTGCAGTACCTTTTCGGGCTTTCATGTGTTTTCGGCAAATCCGGATTTGAAGGAGTTTTTATCGCTGATAGGAAAGCTTCGTTATCAACAACGCTGGTCAAGAGCGGTGCGGATGCCGCAGACCTTTGTTATGGGGCATATGCTGGTGGTGGCGATTCTTGCATATTTCTGTTCGTTAGAGGTGGAGGCTTGCGAAAAGCGGTTGGTCAACAACTTTTTCGGAGCATTGTTCCATGACCTGCCGGAGGTATTAACCCGGGACATTGTTTCCCCGGTCAAGGCATCGGTTAAGGGCTTGGATGACATCATCAAGGAAATTGAAACCGAGCAGATGCAGACGGTGATTTATCCGCTTCTGCCCGAGGAATGGAAAAAGGAGCTTGGATATTTTACCCAGGATGAGTTTACCTCAAAAATTGTGATGGACGGTGCCGTTCGCTACACAACCTCTGCAGAAATCAACGAGCAGTATAATCAGGATTGCTACGAGCCGATTGACGGAGAAATCATTCGTGGCTGTGACCATCTGTCCGCTTATATGGAGGCGTATCTTTCGCTTCGGTACGGCGTACAGTCGGAGCAGATTCAGTCGGGGTATCACAATTTATTTGAAAAATATGAGAACAGACAGATAGCCGGAATTGATTTCGGTCAGTTATTCGACTATTTCAGGATATAAATATGGAAAAGAAAGAGTTGACCTTTGCAGCCGCAAAGGAAAAGGCACTACGCCTGATAGAATTCCGCTCGCATTCGGAAAAGGAATTGCGGGATAAATTACGCCGCGCCGGGGCAGAGGCAGACCACATCGACGAAATTGTTGTATTTTTAAAGGAGTACCGGTTTTTAGACGATGAGAGCTATGCACAAAAGCTGGCACAGGATTTAAAGAACCTGAAAAAGTACGGCAAAAGAAGAATTACCCAGGAGCTTCGGCAAAAGGGGATTTCGCAGGAGTTCATTGATTCGGCAGTTGCCGAGCTGGGAGAGGATGATACCGAGGAGCTTTTTTCCTTGGTAGAAAAACGAATCCGGGGCGATTTTGAAAAAAAGAGTATCGACCGTACCGTCCGCTACTTTATCTACCGTGGCTACCGGGCGGAGGATATTTTCCGTTGCATTGAGAGTTTGAAAGAAAAGGAAGAAACAGATGGGATATAAGATTGGAATGGTTTCGCTGGGGTGTGCCAAAAATCAGACAGATGCCGAAACCATGCTTGGAATATTATCAGAAAAAGGACATCAGCTGGTAACAGATGCCGAGGAAGCGGATGTGATTGTAGTCAATACCTGCGGCTTTATTGAGTCGGCAAAGCAGGAGTCCATTGACGCAATTTTAGAAATGGCGGCATATAAAGAAAAAAACTGCAAGCTTCTGATTGCAAGCGGTTGTCTGGCGGAGCGGTATCACGACGAAATCCGAACAGAGCTTCCCGAGGTGGATGCGGTGGTCGGAACCGGTGATTTTGAAAAGATTGCCGCGGTCATTGATGCGGCATTTCAGGGTGAGCATCCGGTACTGTGCGGACATATGAACGATGCTCTGCAGGAGGGATTGCCGCGTGTATTGACTACACCCGGTTACACGGCTTATTTAAAGATTGCTGACGGCTGTGACAACTGCTGTACCTACTGTGCAATCCCGATGATTCGCGGCAAGTTCAGAAGCCGTAAAAAAGAAGAGATTATAAGAGAAGCAAGGGAATTGGCAGCAGCCGGTGTAAAGGAGCTGATTCTGATTGCGCAGGACACGACACGTTATGGCATAGATTTGTACGGTCATTATGCACTGTCCGAATTGCTGGAGGAGCTGTGTGCAATCGAAGAAATCCATTGGATTCGGGTGCATTATTTCTATACCGAGGCGGTAACCGATGCCTTGATTACAACAATGGCAAAGCATCAAAAAATCTGCCATTATGTCGATATGCCGATTCAGCATATCAACAACCGGATTCTGCGGAGAATGGCACGCAGAACCAATCGGGATGAAATCATCGAAAAGCTTTCCAAAATCCGTGCACTGATGCCGGATTGTATGATCAGAACCTCGTTAATTGTGGGCTTCCCCGGAGAAACCGAGGAGGAATTTTCCGAGCTTTATGAATTTGTGAAGGAAGGCTGGTTCGACCGGATGGGCGTGTTTGCCTACTCGCAGGAGGAGGATACCCCGGCGGCAGAATTCCCCGACCAGATTGAAGAAGCAATTAAGGAAGAACGTCTGGACCGTCTGATGCGGCTTCAGCAGGAGGTATCCCTGAAAAAGAATGAAAAACGCATCGGCAGGACCGTTGAGGTTTTGGTGGAAGGCTATGACGAGGAAAGCTTCCTCTACTTCGGCAGAAGCAGAGGTGATAGCATCGGTGTGGATTCCAATGTCTACTTTGCGGCAAAGGATGAGCTTTCTTTGGGTGATTTTGTTTGGGTAAAAATTCTTGCGGTGGATGAGTATGATGTCACCGGAGAGCAAATAGAGGAGTGAGGGACATGAATACTGCAAATAAATTGACAATTTTAAGAATTATTTTAGTGCCTGTGTTTATGGTGTTTATGATGATGGAGGGTGCTGTCTGGAACACGATTGCGTTGGTTCTGTTCATTTTAGCGTCGGTAACTGACTGGCTGGACGGCTACATTGCAAGAAGCCGGAACCAGATTACCACCTTCGGAAAGTTTATGGACCCGCTGGCAGATAAGATGCTCACCACAGCGGCATTTGTGGTGCTGGTAGCAGGGGGCAGAATGTCTGCCTGGGCGCTGATGCTGGTGCTGGTGCGTGAGTTTATGGTAAGCGGAATCCGCTTGAGTGCGGCATCCGGCGGTAAGGTCATTGCGGCAAGTATGTTCGGAAAAATCAAAACCGTATCCCAGATGGTGGCAATCATTGCCGCAATTCTGTTGCGGTATCCGGTGTTTCCGCAGGAAACTGCCGTTCTGATTACAGAAATTTTAATCTGGATTTCCACCGTTGCAACGGTACTGTCCGGCATTGATTATGTGGCAAAAAACTGGAGCTTACTGGAGTTAGAATAGTCTATGAAACGTATCACAAGTTATATCCGCAAGGCGGTTGAGGACTATCAGATGATAGAAGAGGGAGACCGGGTTGCGGTCGGGATTTCAGGCGGAAAGGACAGCCTGGCTCTGCTTGGCGGAATGGCACTTTTAAGCCGTTACTATCCGAAGAAATTCACGGTCATCGGTCTGACGCTTGACATGGGTGCAAAAGCGGATTATTCCGGAATCAGACGTTATTGTGAAAGCTTCGGGGTGGAGTACCATGTCAAGGAAACGAATATCCGGGAAATCATTTTCGATATCCGAAAGGAGCCGAATCCGTGCGCACTTTGTGCGAAAATGCGTCGGGGCGCGCTTAATGATTTTGCAAAGGAAATGGGCTGTAAAAAGGTTGCGCTGGGGCATCATAACGATGATGTGATAGAGACCTTTTTCCTGAGTCTTTTATATGAGGGTAGGGTGAACTGCTTTTCACCGGTCACGCACTTAGACCGGAGCGGAATCTATCAGATTCGGCCGATGATTTATGTGCCGGAGCGAGAGGTTCGTGGTGTGGCACGCCGGCTCGAGCTGCCGGTGATGAAAAGCTCCTGTCCGGTAGACGGAGAAACCAAGCGGCAGTATATCAAGGAGCTGATTCACCGTTTAGATGAAGAAACAACACCAGGACTAAAAAAGCGGCTCTTTACCGCAATTCAGAACGGAAAGCTGGATGGCTGGAAAAAAGAGGACAGCCGGAAAGGAATGTAAATATGGAATATTTAGAAAAAGCATCATTGTATCAGAAAAAGAAAAAATGGAGTATTGTGACGGTCACAATTGTTGCGACAATTGTGCTTGCCGGATTTTTGCTCTGTGCTTATAATATATTGGTTGCAAATTATTTGTATTCATTGCTCTATCTGTTGTCCGGAATTTTAGGACTCGGATATGTGATTATCCGGATTAATGCCATTATGCCGGCATATATTGCCGCAAGTGCAGAGCATATCACCATTCAATGCTGGAGAAACGGCGTGTTCCCGTATCGGGTAGGGTTCCGGTTTTCATTTTTGGCGGATTTTATTCCCGACCGTGTGGTAAAAACCGAGATTGCAATCCGTGAGATTCAAGGGGTGTATATCGGCGGACGGTTGTTTTTGTCCCGCACCCTTTCAGATGAGGCCTTTGAAGCACAGCTTGACGAGCTTTCATCCTACCGCAGAGGGGAGAAGGAGCTAATCCGGAAGATGGATTTCCTTTGCATTCTGACCAAGGAGAATCAGCTTTTCTATATCCCGATTATTGCAATGGATTCGGACGAGCTTGCAAGAGTGGTCAATGTCATTCATCGCAAGAATGAAGAGGCGGAAATCAAGTGTAACATCAAGGATGTCAGGAGCAAATTAACAATTGAATAAATGAGGGGATGCAAAAAAAGTCCAGAACGCAAAAAGGCAAGTCATATATCATACAGATAATGTATAATCTATAAAATGTTTGGATGAAAAATCTCATTTGATTCGATTTTTTTGAAATTTAAACCTTTTTGCTACGAACAAACTTCGCCACTCGGCGTACCTCCGTACGCCGTCGGGTAACCCAAAACAAGGAAATCCTTGTTTTGGCTCAGTTTGTCCGTTCTGAAGCATTTTTTTCGATCCCCTAAAGAGGGGATGCAAAAAAAAGTCCAGAACGCAAAAAGCCGGGACTGTTGCGTTAAACGCATATTGTGTATAAAAATTCATTTTCTTGTAGGGGGCGATGCCCACATCGCCCCGTAATTCGGGCGGATGTAGGCATCCGCCCCTACAATTTTGAATAAAATATACACAAAAATGTTTAACGCAACAGCCCTTTTTTGTTACTCCAATCAACTTACACCGGAATCAAAATCTCATCCCCGACAGAAAGATGTGTACCATCCAGTTCATTCAACTGTTGAATGTCATAAATCAGACGTCTGACATCCATATTGTTGGGGTTATTCTCTGCCGCAAGTTCCCAGAGGGTATCGCCGGGCTTTACAAAAATACTGATGACTTGTTGCTGGGGTTCTTCCTTTTGCTTTACGGAAGAGAAGCCACAGCAAAACAAAAATACTAAGGTCATGCAGAAAAAGGTAAAACGTCTTTTATTGGTAATTCTGATTCTTTTTTTGGTTCTTTTTTTCATGATAATTCCTCCTTCAAAAAAAGCGAACAAATTTTCTATATTTTGATTATACCAGAATATTTGTTCGGTGTCAAGTATTTTCGAACAAAAATTCGAAAAAATTTTTTTTCATCCTGAAAATACCTTGACAGAACCTTTGTTTTTTGCTACAATAAAACCAGTAAAAATAACCGGGAGGGCGGATTTTATGCAACAAAAGCAGGCAACAGAGATTGACCGTAATATGAAAATCAAAACCGGAATTGAAGAAACAGACATTGTATTTTATGATGCAAAAAGTGATTCCTTTGATTTATATGGCTTATTGTGGGAGGAACGGTTCAAACGGATTCCGACCGAGGTGGCAGAGGCGGCGAGTGAAGGTGTTTCTTATATGCACACGAGCACAGCAGGCGGACGGCTGCGGTTTGTGACCGATTCGGAATATGTGGCAATTTCCTGCAAGGTGGATAAGCTGATGAATTTTTCTATCATTCCGCTTTCCGGCACCTGCGGATTTTCTCTGTATGCAGACGGGATTTTTAAATCAGGACTTTATCCGGCGTTAGGGATGAAGGACGGATTTGAGAGCATTGTTCATTTCGGAGATAAAAAAATGCGTGAGATTATGATTCGCTTTCCGATTTATTGCGATGTAGAAGAATTACTGGTCGGCGTGCAGGAGGATGCAGTCATACAAAAAGCTCCGAAATACAGCATCCAAACGCCGGTTGTGTTCTATGGCTCTTCGATTACGCAGGGTGGATGCATGATGCGTCCCGGCTCGGAGTATGTGTCTGTATTATCCGATTGGCTGGATTTTGATTTTATCAATCTTGGCTTTGCAGGAAATGCAAAGGGAGAAAAAGCAATTGCAGAATACATTGCAGGACTTCGGATGTCGGCATTTGTACTGGATTATGACTATAATGCACCGACTTCGGAATTTTTAGAAAGTACGCATGAACCGTTTTTCCAAACCATCCGCAAACAACAACCAAAGCTCCCGATTCTCATGATATCTGCTCCGAATTTTCACTATTTAAAGGATGCCCAGATACGGCGTGAGATTATCAAAAGAACCTATCAGAATGCAAAACAGCAGGGAGATAACAAGGTGTGGTTCATTGACGGAGAAACACTCTGGGGAGAGGAATGGCACCGTTGCACCATCGACTGTGTGCATCCGAATGATTTGGGCGGTCTCAGAATGGCAGAGACAATCGCACCCGTTTTGGAAAAAATATTAAAGGAGGAAATTTAGCATGGAATATATAAAAAATCTCAAGTACCATTATCAGACAAAAAAAGGCTGGGTAAACGACCCGAACGGCTTGGTATACTTCAAGGGCTATTACCATGTGTTCTATCAGCATTGTCCCGACTCGGAAAAGCCGGATCAGGCAATGCATTGGGGACACGCACGTACAAAGGATTTTCTTCATTGGGAGGAGCTGCCGATTGCACTTTGCCCTGACCGGGAATATGATAAGGACGGATGCTGGTCAGGAACGGCAATGGTAAAAGGGGATAAGCTGTACTTATTCTATGCCTCCATCAAGGATCGGGATGTCGTTCCGATTATTGGTGTGGAGACGGTCAGCGTTGCATATTCCGAGGATGGAATCCATTTTGAAAAGTACGAGAACAATCCTGTCATCGACCATTACCCGAGCGACGGAGGACCGGATTTCAGGGATCCGGCAGTTGCATTTGTCGACGGAGCATATTACTGCGTTATGGCAACCGGCAATCCGGAATCCAAAACCGGACGGCTGTTATTATATCAGAGTGAAACACTCACGGACTGGAGTTATGTCGGTGTGATGTGTGAGTGGGAAAACTGTCGGTTTTGCGAATGTCCGTCCTTTATGCAGGCAGGAGAAAAATTCCTGCTGACGGCATCGGTTTGTCCCATAGAAGAAAGACATTATTTCATGGTGATGTACGGAAGCTTCAAAGATGGCACATTCAAGCCGGAAATCTGCTCGGAAATTGACAAGGGCCCCGACCAGTATGCAGGTCAGGTGTTCCGGGATGAAAAGGGAAGAAACATCATGATTACCTGGATTCCCGGCTGGAGCTATGCCGGGTACGCACCGATAGATATTGGTTGTATGTCGGTTCCGCGTGAGATTTTTCAAAAGAACGGAAAATTGTACGCATATCCGGTTGAAGAGGTACGGCATTTGTTGCAGGATTCCGACCCTGCGGTTACTATGCTGGAGGACGGCTTTGTGATTGAACGCACAAACCGTGAGCCGGTACGCTATATCGGGACAGTAGAGGATATTAAAATGATCCGGGATGAATATATTTTAGAGATTTTTGTCAATGGAGGAGAAACTGTTTACTCTGTTTTATTATAATGTAGGGGCGGATATCATCCGCCCGTTTGTTTTTTTAAAATCAAATTCAGAAACGCCTGCGCCGGCAAGGAAAGCGGATTTTGCTTCAAATAAGCATAGCCGATATGCCGGGAGGGGAGCGGAGGCTCCAGGTTCATTTTATGGATAATGCCCTGCTCTAAGCTTTCCTTTGAAAATTCCTCCACCACGCAGGACACCCCTAAATAGATTGAGGCAAACCGGATGAGCAGCTCGTGCGCCGCAAATTCAATTTGTGGCTTTAGGGTAATCTCTTTTTTTTGGAACTGTTCATTCAGATAACGGCGTGAAATGGAATTTTCTTCCAGAAGAATCAACGGCTCATCTGCCATCTGATTCCAGGAATATCGCTCCTTTTTCGGATAGTCAGAGCCACACACAAAAATATCATGAATTTCCAGACAAGGCTTGATACAAAGCTCGTCATCGCTAACCGGAAGGTTTACGAACGCAAGCTCTGCTTTTCCTTCCTTGACAAATTCCAGCATATGAGAGGAATAGGAATTCGCCATCTCAATCCGGATGCCGGGATATGCGGCATGGAACTCTTCCAGATAAGGGAGGAGATAATGGCAGGTAATGGTATCACCGGCGGCAATTACCAGAGTACCGCTTTCTAAATGCTGAAGTCGTGCAAGCATCGTTTCGCCCTGCTCCAATGCCTGCAATGCACTCTCCACCTTCTGAAACAGAAGGGTTCCTTCCTGCGTTAAATGCACTCCGCGGCGGGAACGGATAAAAAGCTGCGTATTCAAATCCTTTTCTAACTGATGAATGCATTGTGAGATTGCAGATTGGGAAATATATAAGTGGTTTGCGGCAGCAGAAAAGGAAGCAAAACGTGCGGTTTCATAAAAAATCCGATAATATTCCAGTTTGGTTTTCATATAAGCTCTCCTTATTACTGTTGTAAGAATTATCTACTTTACTAATAGCTATAAATGTATTATAATAAAAGTGTTGAAAAAAGTCAATATGCAGGAGGAAAAAATTATGGAAAGAAGAACCGGTACCGTTTCAAGAGGTATCCGTTGCCCGATTATCCGTGAGGGCGATGACCTTGCAAAGATTGTTGTAGATAGCGTGGTAGAAGCATCCGAGGCAGAAGGCTTTGCCCTTCGGGATAAGGATGTAGTTGCAATCACCGAGTCCATTGTTGCCCGTTCGCAGGGAAACTATGTGTCTGTAGATGCAATTGCGGCTGATGTGAAAGAAAAGCTGGGTGGCGAAACCGTCGGTGTGATTTTCCCGATTTTAAGCCGGAACCGTTTTGCAATTTGTCTGCGTGGAATTGCAATGGGTGTTAAGAAAATTGTTCTTATGCTCAACTATCCGAGTGATGAGGTGGGAAATGCTCTTGTCTCGCTTGACCAGTTGGACGAAGCAGGCATCAATCCGTATTCTGATGTATTAACCGAAGCAAAATACCGTGAATTATTCGGAGAAAATCCGCATCCCTTTACCGGTGTGGACTATATCCGTTACTATGGCGATTTGATTCGTTCCTGCGGTGCAGAGGTGGAAATTATTCTGGCAAATGATCCGCGTGTGATTTTACAATACACCGATACTGTATTGAACTGTGATATCCACACCCGTGCACGCACCAAGCGCATTTTAATGGCGGCAGGTGCAAAGTGTGTCTGCGGTCTGGATGATATCATGAACGCACCGATTGGTAACAGCGGTTATAACGCAAAGTACGGTTTGTTGGGTTCAAACAAATCTACCGAGGATACCGTCAAGCTGTTCCCGAACGAATGCTTTGAGTTGGTGGCAGAAATTCAGGCACAATTGAAGGCTCGCACCGGAAAACATATCGAGGTTATGGTCTACGGAGACGGTGCATTCAGAGACCCGGTCGGAAAAATCTGGGAGCTGGCTGACCCGGTAGTATCTCCGGCTTATACCGACGGTCTGGAGGGTACTCCGAACGAATTGAAGTTAAAGTATTTAGCAGATAACGATTTCGCTGATTTAAAGGGCGATGAACTCAAAAAGGCAATCGAAGGTGCAATCCGTAAAAAGGACGGTGACCTTGTGGGAAACATGGCATCTCAGGGAACCACACCCCGTCGTCTGACCGACCTGATTGGCTCGCTTTGTGACCTGACCAGTGGCTCGGGAGATAAGGGTACACCGATTGTTCTGGTGCAGGGATACTTTGATAATATGACCGACTAAAAATATCTGTTGTATTCAACGTATATTGTGTATAACAAATCATTTATTGTAGGGGGCGATGCCCACATCGCCCCTGCTTTGAATCAGATATACATAAAAATGTTGAATGCAGCAGCTTTTTTTGTCTGCATGGAAGGGTGGCTGACACACCGAATCTGTAAAAAATGATGAGATTTACCAATCATTTTTGGTCATATTGAAAAAACTTGGAAAAGATGAAAAGAAGTGTTGACAGAATGTGTTTTTTTTGCTATAATTATATTGGGTAAATTCGATTTGTGTATCTTCTGTATCGTAAAGCCGGATTTGAGTATTTATGATGCAACGAGATTTTGCAAATGTTGATTCTGACAGAAAAAACCTGCATAGCTTCAGAAAATGCAAAGTGTAAACGGGAGGGGGAGCTTCTCTGCAAGGAAGCAAGCCCGAGTATTTTGGATGCGGTGTCGTATGGCATATCTTTTTATCCTGAGATGTTGCCATAGGAATACGGAGTCGGATAACAGTAGGACAAGTCTGTTGTTCCGCCCCGGAGGAGTTCCGGATGCCGAATCACTGAGGTTATGTCCGTGACGTGTTGACGGTGGATGTGATAACGGAAAGTAAGCGTTGTGAAACAGAAACCGAATGTTTACATACCTTGCTATGGAATTGTCTTGCGGCAGGAACAGCAGCAGGATAGGCACGAGGTCAGGAGGCCGGGAATCGGTTTTCTGGCAGGGTGAAGCTGATTTTTGGAATGGATTTTTGCTTTGTTCTGGTCCCATACCAAACACGGAATGAAGCAGATGAAATAACGGATTGGTTTGATACGGTCTTTTCTTTTGGAAATCCGGTTTGTTTTGGAATTCTTGTCTGATTCTGAGAATGGACGGTGTGCAATCTTTGCAGGATGCCCGGCGGAGATTAAATGAGTCGTTTGGTTTTTGTACAGCTCGGATATTACAAACTCGAATTGCTTTTAAAAGCGAAACCAACGTGGACAAAAGACATGAGAATGTCAGGCTGAGCACGAAAATGTCAGTCTGCAAAGGCGTTCCCGTTCCTTCGGGATGCGGGAATGCCGCTTGTGTCTCCATCGCTTGGATTCATCAAACAGAAAATTAAAACCGCTTAGGCGGTTTTCTTTGCTTTATAGGAAACTGCGTTCCTATAAAGCAAAAAGTATACTTTTAGGAGGGATTACACATGAAAAAGGTACATATTGTAACCTACACCCATTGGGACAGAGAGTTCCGCTGGGAATTTGAACGCACCAGAATGCGTTTGGTAGACCTGTTCGACAATCTGTTTGAAATCATGGAGGAAAAGCCGGACTACCGTTCTTTCCTGTGCGACGGACAGCTGACGCTGATTGACGACTATCTGGAAATCCGCCCCGAAATGCGTGATACCGTAAAACGGTATGTGCAGGAGGGACGTATGGAGGTAGGTCCCTGGTTTACCCTGCCCGACTGCGCACCGATTCAGGGTGAGAGCGTCGTCCGGAATCTGCAGTACGGTGTCAAAAAGAGTAAGGAATTCGGCGAGCCACTAAAGTGCGGCTACAACGTATTCTCCTTCGGACAAATCGGACAGCTGCCGCAGATTTATGCGGATTTTGATATTGATTCCATTATTTTCTATAAGTATATGGACCCGAAAAAATCCAAATACCATGAATTTATCTGGGAATCTCCCGACGGCACGCAGGCACTTGCATCGCATTTGGGACCCGAAGCACGTTGGAACTTCTTCTTTGCAGGTCATATTCCGATTGTTTATAATAAGGATGCATGGGATAAAAACTGGCAGTATCAGTGGGGTGAGTTAGGCAAGGTATTCCACACCGCAAACCCGGACGATTATGGTTGGTTCTATGATATTTTAGATCCCGAAACCTCCTATCATCCCGAAAATCTCAGAATGGGCATGGAACGTGCCTTAAAGACGGTGGAAGGAACTGCCGCACCCGATTGTGTGCTGATGTTCGAGGGTACCGACTTTACCGAACCGCATCCCTTAACACCGGAAATTATCAAGGCGTTGCAGGAGGAATATAAGGGCGAAATCGAAATCGTGCATTCCACCCTGACCGACTACTTAACCGAACTGAAAGAGGAAATCAAAAAGGTAAAGGATCTGGACACCGTTGCAGGCCCGATGCGTGACGGCCCGGTCGGAAGCATTCACACCGACGTGTTCTCCACGCATCCGGAGGTTATGATTGAGAATTCTCATGCAGAGAATACCATTGTCCGCTATGCAGAGCCGATGTCTACCGTTGCGTGGAAGTACGGACTCTCCAAATATCCCGACACCTATCTGGAAAAGACCTGGAAGCTTTTGTTCCAGAGCCATGCGCATGACTCCATGCACGGCTTAGGCCCCAAAACGCTGGCTGATGGCGAAATGCAACGTCTTTCTCAGGCTGGCATCATTGCAAAGGGCTTAGAGCGAAAGGGACTTGAAAATATCACCAAGGAAATCAATACCCAAAAGGTATCGGATACCGAGTATTTCCTGGCAGTACACAATCCTTCCTCCTTTGTACGGAGTGAGGTGGTAGAAGCCTATGTGGATATTCCGAGAGATATTATCTTAAAATATATCATCATTGAGGATATGGACGGAAACCCGGTTGCGGTGCAGGAGGTAGAACGCAATACTAATACCAGAGCCGGCATCTATCATCCGAGAAGCAGAAATATGCCGTTTTACTGCACTAAGGTGCATCTGTTCTTTGAAGCAAAGGATATCCCGGCTTGCGGTTATAAGACCTTTAAAATCAAGTGGGCGGAAAAGAATGAATACCCCTATCCGCACGAGGATTGGGATGCACCGAGAATCCTTTCTCACAATATGCTCTCTGGTGTAAATCAGGCAGAGAACGAGTATATCCGTGTCAAGGTCAATCCGGACGGAACTGTTAATCTGACCGATAAGCAGACCGGAAAGGTTTTTGAAAATCTCAACTATTTCATGGATATGGGCGACCGTGGTAATATGTGGATGTATGACAATATCCCGTGTGATAAGATTATCAACAGCCTTGGTGCAAAAGCACAGGTAGGTGTGAGTGTCAACGGCCCGCTTGCTGTGAAGTTTGAAATTGATTTGGTGATGCATCTGCCCCGTGAATACGATTTTGTAAAGCAGTTAAGAAGCGATGTCACCAAGGAAATGCCGATTCATGTAGAGCTGACCTTGAAAAAGGGTGCAAAGGCATTGGAGGTTGTTACTACAATCAACAATACCGTAAAGGACCACTATTTCAAGGTATGTATGCCGACCGGACTGCAGGCAGAAAAAACCTGGGCAGAAGGCTCCTTCATGGTTACCGAATTCCCGGTAAGACCGTCGGTGGATGGAGAGGTTCGTGGAACCGAGCTGGCACGTCATCCGGCACAGCTCTGGTATGATTTGGCAGATGAGAAAAACGGCTTTGCCGTGCTGACTGATGCAACCAAGGACTATGAAATCTTAGAGGATTGC
>SVJN01000165.1 GCA_015068965.1 Oscillospiraceae bacterium | reverse complement strand
GAATGTTGTGATTTTAGGTTCGGGCGATATCGGTCTGATTATGGCAAGAAGAATGACCTTAGAGGGTGCAAAGGTACACGCAGTTTGTGAGCTGATGCCATACTCCGGCGGTCTTGCAAGAAATATCGAGCAATGCCTGAATGATTTTGATATTCCGTTAAAATTAAGTCATACCGTGGTCGAAATCCATGGTAAGGAACGTGTTACCGGTGTCACAATTGCCAAGGTGGATGAGAACAGAAAACCGATTCCGGAAACAAAAGAATATATTGCGTGTGATACCTTGTTATTGTCTGTCGGTCTGATTCCGGAGAACGAGCTTTCCAAGAGTGCAGGAATCGGGCTGGACAGAATCACCGGAGGAGCGGTAGTCGACCAGGACAGACAAACCGAGTGCGAAGGCATTTTTGCCTGCGGAAACGTACTGCACGTTCATGATTTGGTGGACTTTGTTTCGGAGGAAGCAGAAATCGCCGGAAAGAGTGCGGCGGCATATATCAACAACCTTACCAAAGCCGGACAGCATACCAAGCTGACAACCGACGGAAAAATCCGCTATACAGTCCCCCAGCAGTTGTCGCACGCAAGCGATGTAACGGTGTATTTCCGGGTTGCAGACGTGTATAAGGATGTTTTCATCAACGTGTATAAGGACGGAGAACGGATTCTGCAGAAAAAGCGACCGAAGGTTGCCCCGGGTGAAATGGAGAGCATTCGGTTGACTGCAGAACAGGTTTTCGGAGCCAATGAAATCCACTTTGAACTGGAAAAGAGAGGTGAGTCGAAATGAAACGGAATTTAACCTGCATTATCTGTCCGATTGGATGTGCTCTGGAGGTGGAATTAGAGGGAAAACAGGTCATCAGCGTGAGCGGAAACACCTGCCCGAGAGGCAAAGCCTATGCTGAGACCGAATGCACCAATCCGCAACGAACCGTAACCACTACCGTGCGTTGCGAGGATGGACGTGTTCTTCCGGTCAAAACCGACCGCCCGATTCCAAAAGAGAAGATGTCAGAGTGCATGAAAATTATCAATCAGACAGTTGCCCCCTTGCCAATTTCGATTGGAGATGTTATAATAAAGGATGTATGCGGAAGTAATATTGTTGCAACCGCAAAAGCAGAATGACAAAACAGGAGGCTGTGAATATGGACACAACCAAAAACGGCTATGTCATTGCAGCGGTCAGAAATGAGGAAGATTTTTTAACGGCTGTTGCATCCGATGTTCGTATCATCTTTGATCTGACACCGAATATCACATTGTTAAAAAAAAGAGCAGAAGCCGTGCACAAGGCAGGGAAAAAGCTCTTTATTCACCTGGATTTAGCAGAGGGAATCGGAAAGGATAAGTACGGGATTGCCTTTGCAAAGGAAGCAGGCATAGACGGTATTATCAGCACCCGGGCAAGCATCATCAAATCGGCACGTGAGCAACAGATGTTTACGGTGCAACGGGTGTTTTTGGTGGATTCTCATTCGGTGGATACAACGGTGGAGTCTTGGAAATCTTCAAAAGCCGATATGATAGAGATTATGCCGGGCATTGTCCCGAAGGCAATCCGTTTGTTAAAGAAGAAAATCAACACACCGATGATTGCAGGCGGTCTGATTGAAACAGAGGAAGAAGTCAACGAAGCAATTGCAAGCGGTGCTACGGCAGTTTCTACCGGAGCAAGAGCACTTTGGGGAGGAGAAAAACGATGAAGACGAAAAAGCTTTTTTTGCTGGATATGGACGGAACCATCTACCTGGATCAGGAACTGTTTGACGGAACAATGGATTTTCTGGACTATGTAAAAAAAATCGGCGGAAGATATATGTTTTTAACCAATAACTCCTCTAAGAGTGTGGATAAGTATATCGAAAAGCTTGCAAGCCTTGGGATTCCGTCAGAGGCGGAGGATTTTCTGACCTCGACCAATGCAACGGTGCTTTATTTAAAGAAGAAAAATTATCATAAAATTTATGCGTTCGGAACCACCTCGTTTCGGGAGCAATTGACCGATGCAGGGCTCCCGGTTTGTGATAGCATTTCGGATGATATTGACTGTCTTTGTATGGGCTTTGATACCGAGCTGACCTTCCGGAAATTAGAGGATGCCTGCATTCTGTTAAACCGTGGGGTGGACTATATCGCAACCAATCCCGATTGGGTTTGCCCGACCTGGTACGGCTTTGTGCCGGATTGCGGCTCGGTGAGTGAGATGCTCTATCGTGCCACCAAACGCCGTCCGAAATTTATTGGAAAACCGCAACCGGATATGGCAATCTTAGCAATGGAAAAGGCAGGTTTTTCCAAGGAGGAAACTGCATTAATCGGTGATCGCATTTATACCGATATTGCTTGCGGTGTCAATGCCGGAATCAGCACCGTTTTAGTGCTGAGCGGTGAGACAACGATGGAGGATGTGCAAAAAAGCGAAACAAAGCCGGAATTTATCTATGAAAATATCCGTACAATTTTAAATGACTTACAAGCATAAAAGGAGTTATACGATACCGACTGTATTGCATCGGTATCGTATAACTCCTTTTTTTAATCTTCCATAACAAG
>SVJN01000164.1 GCA_015068965.1 Oscillospiraceae bacterium | reverse complement strand
GATGACAAACACCGTCCGGTTCTTCATCAGAGAATCCATACCCTTTTGTACAATCGCCTCGGTTCTGGTATCAATCGAGGAGGTTGCCTCGTCTAAAATCATGACCGGCGGATTCGCAACGGCGGCACGGGCAATCGAAATCAACTGCCGCTGTCCTTGCGAAAGTCCGCTTCCGTCTCCGGATAGTACCGTCTGATAGCCGTCGGGAAGCATCCGGATAAAGCCGTCTGCATTGGCAAGCCTTGCCGCTGCATAAACCTCTTCATCGGTGGCATCCAGCTTTCCGTAGCGGATATTTTCCATCACCGTTCCGGTAAATAGATTCACATCCTGCAGAACAATGCCGAGCGAATGCCGAAGGTCTGCTTTTTTGATTTTGTTGATATTGATATCATCATAGCGGATTTTTCCGTCCGCAATATCATAAAAGCGGTTAATCAGGTTGGTGATGGTTGTTTTTCCTGCACCGGTCGAGCCGACAAACGCAATCTTTTGTTGCGGTGTTGCAAAAAGCTCAATATCGTGCAGAACCATTTTCTCCTCGGTATAGCCGAAATCCACACAGTCAAAGCGGACATCGCCCCGAACCTCGGTATAGGTCACGCTGCCGTCTGCGTGCGGATGCCGCCATGCCCAGATTCCGGTCTCCTGCTCGCAGGGAACCAGCTCGTTTTGGTCGTTATATTCTGCGTGTACTAAGGTTACATAGCCGTCATCGGTTTCGGGGGTTTCGTCCAGCAATTCAAAAATCCGCTGTGCTCCGGCAAATGCCATAATCACCGAGTTCAATTGCTGTGAAACCTGGCTGATTGGCTGGGTAAAGCTTTTAGAAAGCATCAGAAAGGAGGAAATTGTACCAATTGTAATTCCACCGATACCGAAGCTTGCAAGTACACCGCCGAGAATCGCAATCAACGCATATTGCAGATGTCCTAAATTCCCCATAATCGGCATCAGGATATTTGCAAAGGTGTTTGCAGAGGTGGCATCCTCGCAGAGACTTTCGTTGAGTGCATCAAAACGTTCCTTGGCACGGGATTCGTAGTTAAAGACCTTAACCACCTTTTGACCGTTTATCATTTCTTCAATATATCCGTTCAAGGCACCTAAGGATTTTTGCTGACGGATAAAATATTTCGAGGCATTTCCGGTGATTTTTTTGGTAACCTGCAGCATCACAAACACAAAGGAAAGCACAAAAATTGTCAGCGGTACACTCATAAATATCATGGCAAAAAAGACCGATACAATGGTAATCAAGGAGGAAACCGTGTGCGGAATACTCTGGGAAATCATCTGTCGGAGCGTATCGGTGTCGTTGGTGTAACGGCTCATAATGTCGCCATGCGTGTGGGTGTCGAAATAACGGATGGGGAGGGTCTGCATATGTGCAAACATCTGATTCCGGATATCCTTCAGAACGCCTTGTGACACTGTTACCATTAGGAAGTTGTGGAGCCAGGTCGAGAAAATTCCGACCAGGTAGATGCACCCCATCGTACACAATGCACGGAACAACCCGTCAAAGGAGGGATTGGTTTCCAGTAAAAGTGGCGAAATGTACCCGTCAATCAGCTCTTTTAAGAACATTGAGCCGGCAACACCGGTGATGGAGCTGATTACAATACAAACAAGCACAATGACAAGGTAGGCACGATAGCCTTTTAAATAGGAAAAAAGACGTTTTGCTGTTTTTCCGATATTTTCCGGGCGTTTTCCGGTCATCGGAACTCTTGGTCCGCCGGGTTTAGGCATTCTGAACACCTCCTGTCTGGGATTGGTAAACCTCACGGTAAATCTGATTGGTTGCTAACAGTTCTTCGTGTGTGCCGACTGCATCGACACAACCGTTTTCCATGACGATGATTTTATCTGCATTCTGAATCGAAGAAATTCTCTGTGCAATAATCAGCTTGGTGGTATCGGGGATTTCTTCTGCAAATGCTTTCTGAATCAGCGCATCGGTTTTGGTGTCAACTGCACTGGTGGAATCGTCTAAAATCAGGATTTTCGGCTTTTTCAAAAGTGCCCGGGCAATACACAGACGTTGCTTCTGCCCGCCCGAAACATTGGTTCCGCCCTGCTCGATATGTGTATGGTAACCGTCGGGGAACTGGCGGATAAAGTCATCCGCTTGTGCAAGCCTGCAGGCGTGGACGCATTCCTCCTCGGTTGCGTTTTCGTTGCCCCAACGCAGGTTTTCTAAAATTGTGCCGGCAAACAGCTCGTTTTTCTGCAGAACAAAGGAAACTGCATCCCGAAGCACCGTTAAATCATAGTCCCTGACATCAACACCGCCGACCGAAACGCTTCCGGTGCTGACATCGTAAAGCCGGGGAATCAACTGTACCAGGGTGGATTTTGAGCTTCCGGTTCCGCCTAAAATACCAACCACCTCACCTGATTTGATGTCGAGATTGATTTTCTTCAACGACAGCGCACCGCCCTTTTTCTTGTATGCAAAGTCTACATCAGAAAAACGGATATCGCCGTTTTTGACCTCCATCACCGGATGTTCCGGATTTTTGATGTCTGATTCTTCGCTCATAATTTCCACAATTCTCTCTGCGCAGGCACGGGAAATGATAA
>SVJN01000037.1 GCA_015068965.1 Oscillospiraceae bacterium | reverse complement strand
ATGAAAATTGTTGAATTTTTCAGAGAAAGGATTGTATAAATGAGAATTTATCCTGCAATTGATATACAGGACGGCAATTGTGTCCGTCTTTTACAAGGACGTTTTTCTGATGTGACAGTATACGGAAACAATCCCGTTGAAATGGCAAAAAAATGGGAATCACTCGGTGGCGAATTTCTGCACGTTGTGGATTTGGACGGTGCCCGTCACGGTCATAGCTACAACGCAGAAATTATAAAAAACATCTGTTCCGCTTTACAGATTCCTGTCCAGACCGGCGGTGGCATCCGCACCATGGAGGACATTGAGAAAAAGCTTTCCTGCGGTGTCTCCCGTGTGATTATCGGTACGAAGGCAGTATCCGATGCAGAATTTGTAAAAAGAGCAGTTGACCGCTACGGTGATAAAATCGTCATCGGAATTGATGCAAAGGATTCTATGGTCGCAATTGAAGGCTGGGAAGCAGTCAGCGAATTTACTGCCATTGATTTTGCAAAAAAGATGGAAGCACTCGGTGTTTGTAACATCGTTTATACCGATATTGCAACAGATGGCACTCTGAAGGGCTCCAATGTTTCAGCAATGCAGGAAATGGCATCGGCAGTTTCGATGAATGTTATTGCATCCGGTGGAATCGGAGCTCCTGAGCACATTCGAGCGCTTTCCCCTACCGGCGTTGAAGGTGTGATTATCGGACGTGCACTCTACACCGGTGCGGTTACTTTAGAAGAAGCAATAAAAATCGGAAAAGGAGAATAATAAAATGTTGACATATGATCAAAATGGCTTGATTCCTGCTGTGGTTCAGAATATTAATACCAACGAGGTATTAATGGTTGCTTATATGAATCAGGAATCTCTTGAAAAAACAATGCAATCCGGTCATGCAACCTTCTGGTCCCGTTCCCGTCAGGAAATCTGGGAAAAGGGTGCAACCTCCGGAAACTATATGAATGTAAAGGAAATCCGTGTAGACTGCGATGCAGATTGCCTGCTGGTATTGGTAGAGCCGGACGGTCCTGCCTGCCACACCGGTAAAAATACCTGTTTTTATCGCAAGCTTGAAAATGGCACTTTGACAGAATTAGAACAAATCTCATCTTCTGCTGATATTCTGCAACGCCTGATGGCAGTCACAGAAGACCGCAAAAAGAATCCCAAGGAAGGCAGCTACACCAACTACCTCTTTGACAAGGGTGAGGATAAGATTTTGAAGAAGGTCGGCGAAGAAGCAGCTGAAGTTGTGATTGCCGGCAAAAACCGTGACAAGGACGAAATTTCTTATGAAGTGGCAGACTTAATGTACCACCTGACTGTTATGCTCTCAGACAACGACATGACCTGGAACGACATTTTTGAGGAACTGGAGAAGCGCAGATAAAAAAAGCTTTTATAAAAGGAGATAAACTCATGCGATATGGGGTTATAGATATTGGTTCCAATACCATCCGGGCGGTCGCCTACCAGATTGAAAACAGAAGAGCAACAAAAATGGAAGATAAATTAATCCGTTCTCACATTCTGGACGAAACTGAAAACGAAATGCTGACCGATTCCGGAATCCGCCGGTTGGTTGTTGTTTTGAATAAGCTTTTATGCTTATTAAAGAATGCCGATTGTGAAAAAATCAGTTGCTTTTCAACCTCTCCGCTTCGTAAAATCAAAAATCTTGATGTGGTTCTGGAATCCGTTTATGACACAACCGGAATCCGGATTGATGTTTTATCCGGAGCACAAGAAGCGGAGTATGATTTTATTGCATTGCGTACGCATGTTCCGGAGCATTGCGGAATTGGTCTGGATTTAGGCGGCGGAAGCTGTCAATTGCTACAGTTTGAACAGTCCAGATTACTTTTTTCCAAATCCTTTGATATCGGTTCTCTGTTTTTAAAAAAGAAATTGGTATCCGGTCTGCTCCCTACACCGGAAGAACGAAAAAGAATTGATTTTTATTTAAGAAATGTTCTCTCTGATGTACACAACTCCTTCGGAGCACGTTATTTATATGCAATGGGCGGCACCGCAAAAGCGGCATTGTCCCTTTATCAGACACTCAGCAACAACAAACAACGTGATACCTTTTTGAGTGTTGCGCAGCTGGAGCGACTCTCCGCTCTCGGAGACCGGAATCCGGAGGATGTTTACCGGCGTTTGGGAGAAATTCTGAAAAACCGCGCAGACACTATCATCCCCGGCATTACCATTTTGTTATCCATTTGTAACCTTTTGGGAACCGAGGGTGTTTACGTATTACAATGTGGTGTCCGGGACGGATATCTTGTAAAAATGTATGAAAAATTCCAAAAATAAACGATTACAACCGGGTTCTGACCAACGATTCAGAACCCATTTTTTCAAATAAGCGTTTTGGAGGATGGTATATGAAAAAAAGATTATTCAGTCTGTTGGTTTTATTTTCTATGTTGGGAACCTTTTGGGTTCCGGTTGCACAGGTAAGTGCCGCTACAACTTTGCAGGAAAACGGTTACTATTATCAGATTATTGACAACGAAGCCGTTATCACGAATGTAAACTACAAATCTGTAGAAGGTGACATCGTAGTCCCTTCAACCATTGGAGGGTATCCGGTAACGGCAATCGGCAAAGCCGCCTTTGATTACTGCTCTCTTACGACCGGCATTACCCTTCCGGATAGCATCCGCAGTATTGCAAGCTCTGCCTTTTCCTATTGTCGTAAGCTGACTTCTATTAAACTTCCTTCCGGATTGACAACGATTGATGTTGCTACCTTCAAGGAATGTGCTGCACTCACAGAAATTTCAATTCCTGCTTCCGTCACCTCAATCGGCGATTCTGCTTTTATGTATTGTTCTGCACTGAAATCTATTTCTTTACCGGAATCAGTTACGCAAATCGGAGAATCCGCTTTTTACGATTGTTCTGCACTTTCTGATATTTCCCTCGGACAAAACATCAATACAATAAAACGGCAGGCATTCTATGGTACTGCATTTTACAACAATCCGGAAAATTGGGACAATAATATTCTGTATTACGGCAAATATTTACTCGAAGCAAAAGAAATACCTATGAATGATGTTGTGTTAATCCGTAACGGAACGATACTCATTGCGCAACACGCATTTTACTATTCCGGTGGCAGCATTACACTCCCGGACAGCATGACCAGAATTTCCGATTATGCATTCTACGGCTCTGCAATCACAAGCATTACTTTCGGAAAAAATATTCAAGAGATTGGTAGTCATGCTTTTGGAGCATCCAGACACTTACATACGATTAACTGGAATCAAAAAATTTCAACAATCAGAGACCATGCCTTTGCAACCTGCGAAAGTCTGAAATCTGTTTGTATCCCGGATAGTGTGAAAAGTATGGATGAGTACGTTTTTTCATACTGTGAAAGTTTGCAATCTGCCCGTTTCGGAACCGGACTTACAGAACTTCCCTCTAGTACCTTTGCATATTGTGATGCAATTTCAAACGTAACACTCGGCCCCCGAATGCAGGTAATTGGCAACTATGCATTTATTGATTGTCCTAAACTGGAACGCATTTCTTTTCCAGATTCTGTTCGTTCTATCGGACAAGGAGCTTTCGCTATCTGCTATGCATTAAAATATATTGATTTCGGAAACAATCTGGAATTTATCGGGGACAATGCTTTTAATTCCTGTATTGCCGAAACAATTCATTTTCCGAACACCTTAAAAACAATCGAGTCTCATGCATTCATTAATTGTTCCACTTTAAAAGAACTCGTAATTCCAGATAGTGTAGAAACAATCGGGATGCAAACCTTCTACAACTGTCCTTCGCTGGAGCGTTTAGTAATCGGAAACGGCATCAAGGAAATTCCTTGGTATAACTTCAGAAATTGCACGAATTTACAAACACTCCAGCTTGGCAAAAACATTACAACAATCGCAGATGGTACATTTACAGAGTTAAATAAGCTTACAGAAATTATCATCCCTGACCGTGTGCAAACAATTGGAACAAGTTCTTTTACCGGGTGTAACGAGCTTTCGTATTTGAAGATCGGAAGTAGTGTTACCGAGCTTAGCGGAAATAGTTTTTCCTATAGCGATCGAGTATTAAAAATCTTTTTGCCTGCAAGCTTAAAAAAGATTGGCTATTATGCATTAAGTGGAAATAGTTACCTGACTGATGTATATTATTCCGGCAGTGAATCGGATTGGGCAGAAATTGTCTGGGAAAATGAATATGATAAATTCGATGACGATGTCAACATCCATTTTCTCTATTCCTCTGACCGTTTTGTTGTCAATGAAACACGCTATAACGACATTCGTGTCTTAGTCGTTGAAAGGGACAATGTAAACAACGAGATTGCCAATGCAACGGTTAATATAAACGGTTGCAAAAAGCTGACTGATATTAACGGTGCCGTTTCATTTGAATATGGGGAAATCAAATCCTTAAAGGGTCCTGTTCTGGTCGAGGCAGACGGATATATCAGCTTTTATGACCCGTTCTATCAGATTTCTGCTTCCGGAGAAATTGGTATCAGTTTACAAAAACGGCAGGAAAAAGCAATTTATATTCAGAATCTGACTGCCGTTAATCAGGATACCAAGAAAAGCTACAACCTGACAACCCGTGATTCCTTTACAGTCAACCCTCTGGATAAGGATACTTACACCTTTTCTGCAACTGTAGATTGGAATTCCTACGAGCCGGGAGAAATCTATCTATACGGCATCACCAGTAAAAATAAGGTATTGCTTCCCGGTGGTACTGCAACACTCATTCCGGGCGAATTATTCAAGCCCGGCGAAACGGTACAGCTTGTGATAAAAACGGCAGACGAAACAATTTCTGCTTTTTCCTCGCTTCCGTTGCGTGTTGTTTCCAAGCCGGAAAAGATTCTGGTTGCATCCCCGAAAATGCCTCCTCAGGCAATGGACTGCATCCCCTTCATGCCAAAGATTGAAATGGAGCTTGGTTTTTCTAACGACGATATCCAGACATGGGGTGGAAAAGTTCTGGTCGAGGACGGTAAGTATATTATTGATTTTAATTATAGCATTACAGACAAAAAACCAAATGTTCCAATCAAGTTTTTCAAAAATATCGAGCTTGAGGCAGGCTATTACGGCAGGATTGAAATTCCCTTTGCTGAAGGTGCCGAGGCAGGCGGATATATCGGTTCTACCATCGGAGTTGGTAAGCTTTTACCGATTCCTCCCAAAAACGGCTGGTTTGTAGCAGGCTCTGTCCTGATTCCTTATACCGTCAGCATTGACTTAAGCACAGAATTGGAAAGTAATTTCGGACTTTGCGGAACCTACCCCTCTAACCTTTATTGGGCAGGCACTTTCTCCCCGTCTCTTACCGCAGATGCGTTTGGCGGTGTCGGACAGGATTATGAAGAAGTAGAAGTAAAAGCAGGAATTTACGGAAAAATGACCGGTTCCTTGGAATTGGAAGGTGCAAGAAATACATTATCCTTTAACCCATCTCTCGCCGGAGATTTTGGAATGCGTTCCAATGTCAAGCTTTGGGTGATGGAATGGGGTGCAGATTTCACCGTTGGTAGCTTTCTTTGGGATAAGGACGGTTTTCGTGCTGACTGGTTCAATAACGATTTATCACCCGAGGCAGCAACCTTTGCTTCAGAGCCGGTACAACCCTGGCAATTGGTTGGCAGACGCTATCTGAAAAAAGGCGGTGGCTTTACTGCAGATGAACCCGCTGGTGATGTCGAGTTATTTACCACAGAGGTTTCCAACCAGAAGGAGCAAATCATTTATCAGAATATTTTTGAAAATGCCGAAGCAACCTTAGAAAAAATATCCACCACCGATTATTTGTTCTACACCATTGATGATATCAACCGCACACCGCAAAACGGCTTAAAGCTTGTATATTCCAAGAAGAATAGCGACGGAACCTGGACATCACCCGAAGCAATTCTGGATGACGGTACGATTGACAGTGTGATTTCTGCCGACGGAAAATTCGTCATCTGGGAGGATTTAAAGGAGGAACTGACTGAAGCCACACCTCCTCTGGACGAGGTCTTTGCAAAAACAGAAGTTTCTGTCGCTTATCTGAATAACGATACCTGGGTAACCACACGTCTTACAGACAATAACACAATGGAATATGCACCTACTGTCAAAGCTTACGGAAATCAGGCAATTGCCGCATGGCTCTCTAATTCTGAGGGAGATTTTACCGGTTTGACCGGTGTGACAAACCTGCATTACAGCTTGTTTAACGGAAGCTCCTGGTCTGAAACTGTTACTGTTTCGGATATTGGTGCCGTCAGCCGGATTAGTGCTGCATATAACTATGGTACTCCCTATCTGTTTTATAAAATCAGACAAAGCCTCTTTTGCTATTCTCCGAATAACATCGAACCGACACAGCTTGCGTTTGCCGATGTAAAGCGCTACACCATAGACAGCTATAACAATAATATCGTATTGGCGTATTTTGACTCAGAAAACAGACTGCATTATTCCGACAGTCCCATCTATGATGATGAAAATGTTCTGATTACCAAAAATGCAACTCCGAATTCCATTCCAACGATTACATCTGGCTATTCTGAGTTGTATATTTGTTGGCTTGACCGTCAGAATGGATACGATACCCTGAGCGGTGTCCGATACGAAAACGGCTCCTGGAGTGAAAAAATCACATTTTTGGCAGAGGATAAAAATATTATTTCCCCCAGATTGACCATAAATTCCGACAAAACCTTCTCTGCCAGTTACTTAAAGTCAGAAAAACCGGAATTTTCTACATCAGAGGGGATGATAATGCCTCAGGTTGATTTATGCGTCAGCACAATTACACCTTGCTACAACCTTGCAATCAATGCAGATGCAATCACCTACGATGAAGAGCTTTACCGAAACGGCGGCGGACTCCTGCTTACACTTCCGGTTGAGAATATCGGCGAAAAAACCGTTTCCGGCTATACGGCAGAAATTTATGAAAATGGGATACAAATCGCATCACAAACAAATTATACTGCAGTAAAGCCGGGTGCACAAAGCTCCTTCTATGTATCTGCACCACTTGTTTTGGATGGAGTCGGAAAACCAATTGAAATTCGCTTGATTCCGCTTTCGGTAAATGATTTTGATAACTCAGATAATACGGCAGAAATTATCATCGGAACGGTTGACCCGACTGTTACACAAAGCTATCTTTCGCACACAGACGGTCAAGCAACCGTCAATGCCGTAATTACCAATCATGGTACAATTACCGCAAAATCTGCAGAGGTAAAAATCTACGAAGGAAACAACACCAATCATCTGTTGGCAACATATCCCTGCAATCAGATTCTTGGCGGCGAGGAGCTTCTGATTCAACACACGGTTTCCGAACCGGCAAGCTATTACACAGTAACCATTGAATCTGCAACCGATATAAATCCCTATAACAATCAATCTCTTGCAGTCAATACAAGCCTGCAGACCGATTCCGGCGAAAAGAAGCTTCAGATTCTCTCTGCCGTTATGGAATCGGATGTGATTACCCTCTCGGTTTCGGGAAGTGGAATCTCTGCTCCCAACGAGGCAACTCTTTTTGTAGCGGCATATTCTGCCGAAGGACGGCTGAAAAAGCTGTTGTCTCAGGATGCTGATGCTGTGCTTCAGAACGGCGGAACGGCACAGTTTGATTGTCGTGATATGGATGAGAATTTTATCCTGCGTGCATTTTCCTGGAATAGCATAGCGGGCATGACTCCGCTCGGAGAGGTTTTTGAAAAACGGTTTTTGAAACATTCCGACTTTCCGCTTGCTTTAAAGACGGAATGCTCCCGTCCGGATTCGTCCGGCATGGCAACACTCACAATTTCTGCAAATCTGTTCTCGGAAAAATCAGAAACACTCACGCTTTTCTTTGCGGCTTATGATACCCACAACAGATTACAACGAATCATCAGCAAAGAAAAGGTAACGATTACTCCAGGCTCTTCCTCCCTTTCCTATCCGTTTGATATGAAGGGACTTGCAGATTCTGTTACAATACAAACATTCGCCTGGGACTCTGCCAACGGCATGATTCCTCGTTCAAAAAATTAAAAAAGAAAGAAGGACATTTTTATGATTCGCAATGCAATTTTTGATTTTGGACAGGTTCTGGTTCACTTTGAACCGACCGAAATGGTAAAAAAATATGCATCCTCTCCGGAGGATGCGGCACTTTTGGCAGAGATCGTGTTTGACCGTTTGTACTGGGACAGATTGGATAGCGGCACGATTTCAAACGAAGAAACGATTGCCGGAATCAAAGGCAGACTCCCGGAAAGACTGCATGAACCTGCCGAGCAATGCTATTATAACTGGATTTATAACATTCCGGAAATTGACGGAATGCGTGCATTGTTGAAAAAAATAAAAGAAGAATACGGCATCCGCTTATTCCTGCTCTCCAATATCAGCCAATATTTTGCAGAACACGCACACGAGATTCCAATTCTGGAGGAATTTGAACAATGCTTTTTCTCCTCGGTATGCGGACTGGAAAAACCGAACCCCGAATTTTTTGAATTTTTATTGCAAAAATGCGGTCTGGAAGCATCCGAAACCATTTTTGTCGATGATAACGCAAATAATATCCGTGGTGCATCCAGCTTGGGAATCACAACCTATCAGTTTGATAAAAATGCAGAAGAATTAGAACAATTTCTGGATACATTATTAAAATAATGCATCAAAAGAGGCTGTTGCATTAGACGCATATCGTGTATAAAATCTCATTTTCTTGTAGGAGGCGATGCCCACATCGCCCCGCAATTCGGGCGGATGTGGGCATCCGCCCCTACAATTTTGAATAAACTATACACAATATGTAAACGCAACAGCCTCTTTTGGTATCATTAATAGTTTTCTGCATGAATTTCAAAATAGCTTTGCGGATGTGCACAGGTCGGGCAAAGCTCCGGTGCATTGGTGCCAACAACGATGTGTCCGCAGTTGCGGCATTCCCATACCTTAACCTCACTCTTTGCAAATACTTCTGCCATCTCAACATTCTTTAACAAAGCACGGTAGCGTTCTTCGTGATGCTTTTCAATTGCGGCTACCAAACGGAATTTTGCAGCAAGCTCCGGAAATCCTTCCTTCTCAGCAGTTTCTGCAAAGCCTGCGTACATATCGGTCCATTCGTAGTTCTCGCCTTCGGCAGCTACTTTTAAGTTTTCTGCAGTATCGCCGATGCCTGCCAATTCCTTCAACCACAATTTTGCATGCTCTTTTTCGTTATCTGCAGTTTTTAAGAAAAGTGCGGCAATTTGTTCAAAGCCTTCCTTCTTTGCTTTGGATGCAAAATAGGTGTACTTGTTTCTTGCCTGAGACTCCCCTGCAAAAGCAGCCTCCAGATTTTTTTCTGTTTGTGTTCCTGCGTATTTTGACATATTCTTTTCCTCCTATTTTTTGGCTTTCGCCTTTTTAACTATTTTAATAATTTTTGAGTGCTTCTTCCAATGCAGGTCGGATACCCTCTGCCATTCGCCAGAAGCCCAAATCGCTCGGATGACATCCATCCATGGTTGCATGGTTCCAGCCTTCTTTTCCCCACAACTCTCTTCCATCTACAAACCAGACCTTTTCATCCCCTGCCGCCTTGGCTTTTTCATAGGTCTTTAATATAATCTGACGACGTGGTTCTCCATCCCAGAAATAATAATTTGGACCTGTTACAAAAACAATCGGCAAATCCGGATTTTTCTCCCGGATAATTTTGTAAAACGGTTCATGTGTTTTTTCCAGATGTTCAGGCGTCGGTGCATTATGGTCATAGTCCATGACAAAAACCGACATATCCAAAGATGCAATATACTCTGCCATTGCCTGCTCGCCTCTTGCACTACCCGAAAAACCGAGATTAATGTAATTACAATCAAGCCATTCGGACAAAATCTCTTCATAGGAATTTCCCGGCCGGGATGCGCATCCGCCCTGCGTAATGGATGAGCCGTAGAAAACAACCGGCTTCTCATGCGTATATTTCGGTGCTTTTTCGATATATGCAGTATCCTGCAAACCGATAAACATCTCTGTAACATCATTATAAAGCGGAAAATTAATCAGGATTTCCTTTCTGTCGGCATGCTCAAAATGAAAAATGCCTTCATATTTGGATTCTAAGTCCAATGGCGGATAGAAGGTACCTCTCAGCTTTCCGTTCACCGTCACATCAAAACCGGCAATCCCGCTCTGCGGCATATGCTGAAATCTTGTAATGCTCGGAATTTTGCAGGAAATTGCAATGAATTCTGAATTCGTCACAAAACGAAGTCTTCCACCTGCTGTATTGGTTGCAAGAAGCTCTGTCCCTTCATTGGTTGCCTTTGCAACATCTTCCGGAAGTCGTCTGAAGCCTTGTTCGGTTTTGTAGACACCATACAAATCAAATTTTTCATCTGCTGCATCAAAAAAAACCAGACCTTCTTGTTCAATATTTGTGTCCAGTTTAAAATTTTTGTCAATTTCTGTAATGTCTTTTTTCATAAGTATCCACTCCCTTAGAATCCATTATATACGATTTCATAATGTTTGTCAACTAAAATTTATAAGGATGCTCCTGCAATTTGCAAAAAGCATCCTTGATTATTTTACTCTGTTAATACTTCAATCCGCAGGATTTCTATCAAATCCTCCCACGAGATGATACCCTTTCCGACCGAAACACGAATCTGCGGCATATTGAGTGCCTCAAACTGCTCCGGCGTGAGCATATCCGCAAAATCCTCATACAAATACAATCCGTATTTTTGAATATCTGCCTGCTTTTTCTCAGCATCCAGCTTCATGTCTGCACCGATTTCAAAGGGTGTAAAATATTCCAATCCTCTGATGGAAGAGGAAATCGAGAAGATGCCATCGGTAATGAAATTATACTGCTTCGCCGTCAGCAACGACCATGCCTCTGTCCGTTCCTTTGTGATAAGCACATCGGTCAGAGTTACTGTGGTGTAGCCATTGGGTGTTTCCTTGACAAAGGAATGTCCGAGATAGGATTTTGCAGTTTTTTCATTGATTGGTGCAAAATCACAAAGCCCGGTATCGAAATAGCCGTGTTCGTTGACTACCTTGGTTTCGGTGCCATCAGAGAACTGCAAGGTAATCACAGTATTCTCTGCAAATCCGTGATTCCGGATAACCGCAATCGGTGATGTGGTATAGGCTCCTGTTTCAAAATCCCAAACCTTTAACTGCTCGCCCGGCTTCAAATCCATAATCTGCTTTCGGCTACCGTCTGCCATGGTTACAAGGGTATCGGCAGTAACACATCCGCCGCCGTTACCGTTTGTCTGTGCCGGGCAATGATAACCGACATAATAAATGTAGGTTCTTCCGACATTATCCTGATAGCTGTACTCCGCAACGGTGGTATGCTCCTCCCGGGTATTGCTTGCCGAGAGACCGTTCCGGTTGGAGGTGTAGCAGACAATATCATTGAGCATATACGGCTCGGTCGGTGCCGGATAATTGTTTGCGTTCATCTGATACCGGAATGCAGTCAGCGGTTCGGTTGCAAAGAGAGTTTCCGGAATTGCTTCGACCGTTTTTACAGTGTTCTGATTGTAGGAAATCGCCTCACCGCACCCGTTGTCTGCATAGTCAGTAATCCAGACCGCATCCTTGAATATCGGGAAGCACGCATACCATTTTTCTGAGCCGGTATGCTCGTTGGTTCCGTCTGACGGGAACATCTCGGTAATCGGATAATAAACCGTTAAATCACCAATTTTTTTACTGCCGATTTTTCCGTCTACAACGGCATCCACATCCGGCATTACATAGTTGATATTGTCCTGAGTTACCACTCTTGCCGCATATTGCTCGGTTTCTGTACCAAAGGTAAAGACTGCATTCTTTGCCCCTGCTTTTTTGACACGCACACGAATCGGAATCATTTTGGTGTAGGTCTTTTCATAGGTTTCTACCTGCGCGGCTTCGTTGATTCGATAATTATAGGGATCGGTATAGGAATAAATCAAACGGTAGTCCCCTGCCTTGTCAAAGGAAAGCACCTGCCCGGTTACATTTTCTGTACCCATGGTTACCTGATAATCAAGCGGTTGCTCCAGCTTGGTTACCGTCAGGATTTTGGTATCCCACAAAATTGCTTCTTCTCCCTCGTTTAAGGAAATATAGACCGTTCCGTCCTGCGCATAGCAGTAACGGTCGGTATCTCCGGTATTCGGGATGTAATTGACTCCGGTAAAATCAAACGTCGCAACCGGGAGAATCTCGTACTGCCCCGGTGTGACATACTCCGGTGCCGTCTTGATTTCGGTCGGTTTTTCGGTATAAACGTAGCAATTTCTTGTTTCCTTAGAAATATCAATAACCGCTTCTGTGCCAAAATATGCGTGCGTTCCTTCCGGGCGTTCGTCAATGACATCCTCTGCAGAAATATAGTCATTCATGGAAATGATTCCGGTATTTACCCATTTGGTTGTTCCGTCGTCATACTGATACTGCGGGAATCCGGTTCCGAAAATCCGGTTTTTTACAATGGTTGCATAGGAGTTGGTAATATACTCGTCTGCCTGCGCCTTGGAAAGATAATTGTACTGATGCAAGCCGTTGCGAATGGTAATGTTGGTTGCATCAGAACCACCCTCCTGGAACGCAACAATTCCCAGACCGACAATAACCGTGCCATCCTCTGCCACATCATTATTCTGCACCTGGTTGATTGTAGTAACATTATCTAAAATCAACTGACCGCTCCGCAAATCTAAATTTGCATAAATTCCACCCTTTAAGGTAGTATTGATAAGCTCTAATCTACCGCTTGCACGCACCGGAGAGGCCCCGTTAGAAATATAGCTGTTGGCAATGGTACTGTCTCCATAGGTCAGAACAATGGCTCTGTTGTAGTCATCGTTTCTGGTTCCGCCGAACTGGGTGTAAACCTTTCCGACAATTTTAACATTGTTGAGATTGGAATCCTCTAAATAAATCACATAACTGTTGTAATCGTAATTCGGCTTGGTGTAAACGCCGTTGGTGACATCAAAGGTAAATCCGTTTCCGTAAAGGGTATGATTCCCGGTCAGGCGGTAGCTTGCGTTATTTGCCATCTTAATATCACAAAGCAGAACCGAATTCCGGTTTGCAAGCTCTGCATAGGTGGTGACATTGTAGGCATCTATTACCTCAAGCTGTACAGAAAGCTTTGAACCGTTTCCTTCCGAAACCGTTACGGTGACAAAGCCTTCTTCCAAAAAGCTGATGGTTCCCTTTGTCCAGTCCTCGTTATCTGCACTGTATGTATAATCTGCTCCCGAAACCGTAGCCGTAACCGTTGCGCTGTCAATCACCGCATCGGGCAAGGCAGAAAACAGACTTCCTAATTCCACCGGATTTTGTGTACCAACCCGGTAGATGTATTCCTCGGTATGCTCAAATACAAGTGCGAAACAATCGTTTTTGACAATTTTTTTCAAAACTCCGACCTCATCCGAGACCGGTACCATTTTTTCAGAACCGTCCCATAAAAAGAGCTTGACCAAATCCAATCCGGCAACCGAAACCTCCGGCGTTGTGTAGTTGTTGATTCCCGATACCGCTTTTGTATGTAATAGCTTTTGTAACCGCCCGGATTCTTCATATCCTGCCAGAACCACCCATGCAGAATCCTCCGATAAATCCACCGTTGCATAGATTGATTCTGTTCCAGAAAAGCCTTCTGCTTCCTGCCCGGTTCCGGCATTGTAGAAGCTGATGCCTTCTGCACCTGCCGAAAGCTGAAAACAAAATAGAAATAAAATCAACATCCCAAATTTTAAAAATCTTCTTTTCATTTTCTCTTCCTTTCTTTTGATTTTTTATCTTATATGTTCTGTACAATATCATTTTTCGGGACAACACATAGGTTGTTCCCTACAAAAAATAGATTTCTCTTAGTTTAGTATATCATATCAAAAGGAAAATAGCAAGAAAAAAAGTTATGAAAAAATGAGGACAGGTTTTTCACCTATCCTCAAAGTTTATGTTAAATTGTAATAAATTGACATATCGCTTCGACACATTTAATTCACATTCGGAAGTGCAAAAGCAAGTAACATCGTTACAATATCCTCATATGAAGTATATCCTTTTCCAACTGCAACCTTCATATCTGCAATTCTCCATGCTTCAAATTGTTCTTCGGTAACATACTCTGCAAATTCTTCATATGTATACAAACCATATGTTTCAATATCTGCTTGCATCTTTTCTTCATCGAATCTCATATTATCACCGACAACAAACGGATCGAATAAGTTTTCTGCCAATACAGAAGGAGCCACTGTCAACAGTCCATTATGAATTGCATTATAATGCACAGACGATAAAAGTGTATAACTACTATTATATTCTGTCTTCACTTCATAATCAACCAACACAACATCCTCAAAACCGTTTCCTGACTGTTTCAAGAATGTATCCCCTATAAACTGCGAAACATTTTTTGCATTGATATCAACAAACTCATTCAAGTTCTTATCAAAAGCCCCATGACAGGCAACAAAATTTATCGTGGTTCCATCATTGAATATCAAACGAATAATTTCCTGATTATCATAGCCATGATTAATAATCAATGAAATCGGTGCAGAATCATAGGTACCCGTTCTGAAGTTCCAAACCAAAACCTCATCTCGATAAGTAATTTCATCAATTCGCTTTTGACTTCCATCTGCAAGTGTTACTAATGTGTCACCAGTCACACAACTCCCACTACTACTTGCTTCAATTGTTACATTACTTGCAGGCATAGTAAAGTCATATGTACCCGCAGCACTTTTGCTTAACACCGTGTTACCACTTGCATCTTTAACAGTCAATGTTTTGCTATTATTTTGGGAAAATGAAACTGTCACAGAAATCGTATCACCGTAATACGCCGTCTGTCCGTTTGTAACACCTGTTATAGATGCATTACTCGTAGTAACTTTAATTGTATATGCAATTTTCTCCCATTGTGCGTATAATGTAATATCTGCAGGTGGAATGTAGGATGCTCCTGCATCTCCAATCTTTGTTCCACCGCTTTTTGCTGTGTACCAACCTAAAAACTCATATCCTGTGCGTGTCGGTGTCGGTAATACCAAAGCTGTTCCCTGATAGGTTGCCTCTTGAATTTCATTTCCACCATTTGTATTATAAGTAATGGTATATTCAATTGCCTCCTGCCAATGTGCATAAAGTGTAATTTCTCCGGTCGGACGATAACTTGCTCCGGCATCTCCTATCAGATTTCCACCCTCAGGAGCATCGTACCAGCCAATAAACCAAAAACCATCGCGGGTCGGTTTCGAGAGTATCAAAGCATCTTTACTATACTCTTCCGAAGAAATGTCACAATCGCCGCCATTTGCATCATAATAGACAGTACACGGTTTTCCCCATTGTGCATACAGAGTAATATTTGCAGACGGTGTATAAGAATCTCCGGCACCTCCGGCTCTTGTTCCACCACTTGCCGCAGTATACCAGCCCTCAAAAATCAAATCTGACGGCGGAATCGGATATGGTAATGTTACCGCTGCGGCTACACTTGTTGCATATCCAACCGACTGTCCACAGTTACCACCATTTGCATTATAGGTAACTGTATATTTCACAGTTGTTCCAAAATTACTGCTCGGTTTTGTTCCAGAGGTTGCATCAGTTCCATTTGTTCCAAATAAAATTGTACCCTTGGTAGTTTTGGATGAAATTTCCCTACCATTATTTCCAATAAATTTGTAATTATAAACTCTCCATTGTTGTCCCTTCGCACTTGTTGTACCATCATTTACCACATACAATATATTACTCCCTACTTTAAGAGAACCTGTATGTGTGGAACCACCACTTGTTGCTCTGACATCTAAATCAACAGTAAGTTTCCCACCATCTGTCAATTCTACTGTAACAATATGATTACCTTCTGCTTCCCCAGTCGTATTAACATTATTAATTGTTGCTTTTGCTATTTTGTTAAAATCGGTATCTCCATCAAATCTCAGATATGAAGTCTCGCTTGTTCCATCGTAATCGTAAATTTTCAATCCGGCAAGGAACGGAATAAATTGAGTATAGCTAGAATAACCGCTACAATAAATCTTTTGTTTACTCGAATCAAATTCAAAGTAAGCATCTTCTATGGCTATCTTTTTAGAAACCTTAATCGGAACATCCCAACTATATGAAATACTCTTTTCTTCTATATTTCCATCTTTATCCGTAAAAACAGAATCTGTTACAGAATAAGTTGCAATATAATCTTTGGTTTCCGAAAAATCAACATTTCCATTTGTTACCACAACATTATTGCCCTGGTCATCTTTACATAAAACACTTACTACTAATGTTTGACCTGCATATTTCTGAATATCTACTGCATTCAATAAATCAAAAGTTTTCTTTCCTCCCTCAATATCACTTGGGAACATAATCTTGATTGCTCCCTTTTCCACATAACAATAGGAATCGCCACCATCATCCTCTTCATATTGATTTCCTAATGTATCTTTAGAAAGTTTCAGTTGTGGAGGGTAAACAGTATTTACAGTAAAATTATATGGAATTATCCCATCTGTCTTTGCATTATATCTGGAATTTTCTGTAATAGCAGAACTTCCTGCTTTGATAGAATAAACCTGCCCACTATATCCAATTGCACTTACCGTTTGTAATTGATACGGAATTTCAGCTTTGTTCGCACGATTGTCTGAATTGTCAAAATATGTATCGCTTCCATTCAAATAAACAATACCCATATTGGCAGTCTTAGTGCCGTTAATCGTATATTGATAATCTGTTTTGGATAAAGCAAGATTAAGGGCTGTTTTTGCGTGGTCATTGCTCATATTATTTGCATCTGCTTCTGTTACCCAGTTATATTGCTTGAAATCGCCTTGTAATATAATCTTCGGATTAGATGTGTTTTCATTATCCCCAACAAGGACACCAAAGCCAAGCATATTTTTTCCCGCACCAAATTCATCTTGCACCATATATTGAATTGTTGTCACATTATTCAGGATTACAGTATCTTCTGATGAACTCTTATACAGATGAATGTTTGCAAGACTTCCGCATTCGGTTACAGTATTTTCAATTACAACGTCACCCGCACCAATACAAATATTATTTCTTGCACCGTAAATGTAACAATTTGATACCTTACTTCCATCGCCTGAAACAGCAACAGCTGACAGTTGATATGCTGCATTTTTTTCAAATTCAGCAACGTATAAATACGATTCTGCAAAAATCTTTGCAACAACTGTTGTATCATATAAAGCACCGCCGGTTTCAATTATGACAGCCCCACGTTTTAAGTCACGACCACCGTAAGAACCATTGCCGGAATATTTTACCGTAAATCCATTACCATAAAATGCGTAGCCGTTCTTGATTTCAAACGTTGAAGATGTTGTGCAATCATTCAGGAGAACAACATTATTGGCTGTTGCCGATTCTGCTGTTGTTATGTTTTTAGCATCTACAACTTCAAGCACCAATGTTGTCGGCAAGTTACCTTCTTCACAAATTGTAACCTTAACAACACCGGTCTCTTTAAACTGAATCGTTCTGGATGCCCAATCTGTTTTCTTCTCTGAAATAAGTGCATCATATTCCGAATTGATATCAGAAAGCATACTTTCAACTTTCACATCTACTTTTGTACCATCAACTGTCACACCAGCCTTGGTTGCAAACAAGCTTCCCAAAGCGACAGCATTCTGATTTCCGACACGATACATATATTTATCTGTATTCGGGAATTTTACATCAAAAGTATCAATAGCTTCCACTATCGGTTCTGCAACTGTAATAGTAATCGTTGTAGTCTGACAGAAATAATAGTCTGTAATACTAATCGTTGCCGCACCGACACCGGAGAAGGTCAGTGTACCTTGTTTCCAATCAGTTGTATTCGGTGTATAAACAGCCGAAGCTGTGCTTGTATCACCTACCGGAGATACAGAAACCTGAACATTATCCGATTTGATAGCTACTTTTGAATCCAAATTCGGAATTTCCGAGAATAAAGCTCCGATTGTCAAAGATTCGCCGGTTGTTACACCTGTAACACCATTACTTACAAATTTTACAACCGAGTCAGCTTCTTCTCTATCAAGAATGGTTACACCCTCAAACGCATAATCTTTACCATTATAAACTGGAATATGCTTTACACCCCAACCATAGCCGGTAAAGAGCTGATTAAATGGCAAATATATACACTGATTATCCTCTTTGAGTACTGTTTTGCCATTTACAGTTTCTTCACCTGCATCTGCATGATTATGCCGATAGAACTTGCCTTCTGCATCTTTTCTGATATGGTAACATTCATTTTTCTCTACAATGATAAAGTTACCGGTTTGATTCCAGTTCCCTTGTGCATCCTGAATTTCAGAAACAGAAGAAATTTCTTCCAATCTACTAAACTGGTGGTCATGTGTATAAGATGCCAAGGAATTTTCAACCAATTCGCAGTAATAATAGTTATTCCAGTCACCAAAGTGAACGGTACAATTGGTTGCTGTATATTGGCTGACATCCGGACGAGTATATCCATCATCATCTGTCACCATATTTTTATTGGTTCCGACCAGCATTCCGGCGTAGCGATACCAATAATACTGATAATTACCGCAGACATCGTTATATACATCAATCTGAGCGGCAACATGGCAATTGTTCATGTCAACATGACCTGCACCGCGGAACATACCAACCAAGCCACCGCAGGCAACATCCCAGCTACCCCAAAGAGCAGAGATTTTATTGGAATTGTCGATTGTGATGTTGTTAAAGGTCAGTTTATAGGTATCCGGATCACTTGTATTTCCACCAATACCGACAATACCGCCATTACCGGTGTTATATACACGCGGATTACAATTTACCAATGCGATATTTTCAAAGGTTGAATTAGTTGCATATGCGGCAACACATCCGGTCGGGGTGAATTCACCATCTGACTGGAAGTTTTCCATAGTCAGATTTTTAACGGTACCACCATTTACATAACCAAAGAGTCCCATTGCCTCATCCCAGTAACCGTTATCATAGTTTCCATCCATTGACCAGGTATTCTGATAAATGTTAGAAATAGTGTGACCGTTTCCATCAAATGTACCACTAAAAGAACCACCATAGGTGTACCAGGTTGTCTCTCCGGCAGCATTGGCACCACTACCTAATTTGTGATAACCAATCGGGTAGAAAACACTACCTTCAAAGTTAATATCAGCATTCAACTTATAGTGCTTACTTCCGTAATCATTGGTTTCATTATCATCATCATTATCCTTTGAAATCATTTCTGAAAGGTAAGCAAGCTGGTCTGCATTTGCAATAATATAAGGATCGTTTTCTGTTCCCGTTCCTTTACTGAACGCTTCTGTTTGACCATTCCAAGCATTTTCAGTATCAGAAACGACAGAAACCTCACTAAAGCTTGCCATAGACATAGTAAGTGTTCCCTCGGTTGCATCATATGTAAACTGGTTATGTGCGTTCAGTTCTGCAACAGAAGAAACTCTTGTCATTTCCTTGGTTCCGTCTGCTTCTACGTGGTAAACCTTAATATTACCGTTATTCAGACCGTTCTTTGCCATACCGTCTACG
>SVJN01000036.1:14521-19669 GCA_015068965.1 Oscillospiraceae bacterium | reverse complement strand
CGACCAAGCAGGAGGTTCGTTTTGCAGACGGCATGGAGAATGAAGTCTTTTTAGCAGTCCGTCATGCGGTAGAAAATGCGCTCTATACAACGGTCAATATCCCGAAGGTAGAACGAAAGACGGAATCTGGATTTGCTCCGGCAGAAAAAGGAATTCAGACCTCGATTGGAATGTCTACGGATGAAAAACCGCTGCCACAGGAAAAAACAGAAGAAACCAAAAAGGTTGCTACTCCGGTGGAACCGCAACGGAGGAAAAAGCTTTATCAGGAGGAGGATAAGATTCTTCCGGAAACGGTTTTGCAGGAATCTATGGAGCAGAAAAAGCCGATTGCGCAAGCCAGTCCTGCTCCCAAAAAGGCAGATGAAGCAAAGCTCCCGAATAGCTACGAAGCAGATGTTTCTGCAGAATACTTTGAAAAACGAAGAAAAGAAATTGTACAAAAGAAGGAACCGGAGCTTGGAATTTCTATGCGTGTAATAAGGGAAGAAATTCAACCCTCCGCCGGGGAGGAGACGAAACCGGAAGCGGCAAAGGAGGAGACGATATCGGCTCCGCCTGCTGTCAAAGAACCGCCAATTGTGCAGGAGGAAGAATATTATCGGGTGATTGGTCAGGTGTTCCGTACCTATATTCTGGTAGAACGAGGCGACGAGCTTCTGATGATTGACCAGCACGCAGCACATGAGCGAATTAAATTTGAGGAATTGAAGGACGAATTGTCCAGACATGAAGCACTCTCACAAGGCTTGTTGATGCCGGTTACCATAGATTTATCGCCGACAGAATTTGTATTATATGAAGAAAACGGGGAGCTGCTCCAAAATCTTGGCTTTGAGGCAGAGGCGTTTGGCAGAAATTCTGTCATTGTCCGGATGGCACCTGCGGCAGTTGAACCGGAGGATATTTCGGATGTTCTGATTGAAATTTTAGAAAACATTTCCAACCAGAAGGATAGCTTCCTCACGCAAAAGGCAGAACGTGCGGCATATACCATTGCCTGCAAGGCGGCGGCAAAGGCAAACCATAAAATGGAACAAAAGGAAATGGAAAGTCTGGTTCGGGAGGTGTTTGCACTCGGAACCATTAATACCTGTCCGCACGGCAGACCGATTATGATTTCTATGAGTAAAAAAGAGATGGAAAAGGAATTCAAGCGGATTCTTTAAGGAATACGGATGCCACAGGAGATCAAATTGAAAATCGTTTGCGATTTTCTTCCTTAACTTGTAGCGAAGCTACAAATTTCACTCGCATTTATGCGAATTTCACCTGCCAAAAGGCAGATTTCACCTTTTGCCTTCCGGCAAAAGATTTCATTGCAATACGATAGTATTGCCTAAGGGTGTGAGCGATTGAAAAAAATACCAATCATTGTGATAGGCGGACCGACTGCTTCGGGAAAAACTGCACTATCGATTGCTCTGGCAAAACGGTTTGGTGGCTGCATTATCTCGGCGGACAGTATGCAGATTTATCAGCATATGGATATCGGCTCGGCAAAACCGACCGAGGCAGAACGTGAGGGCATCCGCCATGAGCTGATGGATATTGTCAGTCCGCTGGAGAATTTCAGCCTTGCTGATTATCTTGTGCTTGCCCATGATGCAATCGAAAAAGCAGTATCACGTGGTGAGCTTCCGATTGTGATTGGCGGGACGGGATTATATATCAATTCTTTGGTGGACGATGTTTGTCTGGAGGAATCTGAATCCGACCCGGAATTGCGAAAAGAGCTGACGAAAATCGGAGAAGAGCAGGGAGGAGAGGTGTTGCTCCGAATGCTCCGGGAATTTGACCCCGAATCGGCAGAACGGTTGCATCCGAATAATTTACGTCGGATTGTCCGGGCGATTGAGGTCTACCGTCTGACCGGGAAAACTATGACCGAGCAGATGCAGGAAAGCCGGAAAAAACCGAGCCGTTATGAACCATTGATGCTTGCAATCCGCTGGGACATGAAAAAGCTCTATGAACGGATTGAAAAACGTGTGGACATCATGCTCGGGGACGGGCTTGAGGCAGAGGTCAGAATGCTATGGGATATGGGTTGTAACAAACACATGACCTCCATGCAGGGAATTGGCTATAAGCAGTTTTTAAATTATTTTCACGGGCTTACAACCTTATCGGAGACTGTCAATCTGATTAAACGGGATTCCAGACGTTATGCAAAACGGCAGATGACCTGGTTCCGCAGGGATGAGCGGATTTGTTGGCTGGATGCAGAAAAAAATCCGATTGATACGGCAATTTTGCTTTGTGAGGATTTTGTTTTGGCAAATTTTGAAAAAGTATAGACTTTTTTGATAAAATATAGTAGAATAGAAGATAAAGTTATAGAAAGGAACCAATCAAATGGAACGAGTAACCAAGATTGCGCAGGCGCTTTATGATAAAAAGGCGGAACAGATTGATGTTCTGGATATCCATGAGCTGACCTCTTTGGGGGATTACTTCATTATTTGCAGCTGTTCTTCTACCACGCAGGTCAAGGCTTGTGTCGATGAGGTGGAGGAGCGTATGACCGAAGAAGGCTTGCCCCCCAAGCACAAGGAAGGCTATCAGGGCGGTACCTGGGTATTGATGGATTTTGGAAATATTATTGTACACGTTATGCAGGCAGAAACAAGAGAATTCTATTCGTTAGAGCGCCTCTGGGAGGATGCTGTGCGGATTGAGATAGACCTGAAATAAGGGAAAGGATGAAAAACAAATGAGTAGCTATCAATTCAAGGAAATTGAGAAAAAATGGCAGGATCGCTGGGAGGAGGCGAAGTGCTTCCATGCAGAAACCGGAAGTGATAAACCGAAATTCTATAATCTGATTGAATTTCCGTATCCGTCGGGTGCAGGCTTGCACGTCGGACATCCCAGAAGCTATACTGCATTGGATATCATTGCACGCAAACGCCGTATGGAAGGCTATAACGTGCTTTATCCGATTGGATGGGATGCATTCGGATTGCCGACTGAGAATTTTGCAATCAAGAATAAGATTCACCCGAAAATTGTTACCAAAAAGAATATTGAAAACTTTACCCGTCAGTTAAAGATGCTCGGCTTTTCCTTCGATTGGGACAGAGAGGTAAACACCACCGATCCCGAATACTACAAATGGACACAGTGGATTTTCTTAAAGCTGTTTGAAAAGGGACTTGCCTATAAGCAGGAAATGCCGATTAACTGGTGTACCGGCTGTAAGGTAGGACTTTCCAACGAAGAGGTTGTCAACGGTGTTTGTGAACGTTGCGGAAGTGAGGTTGTACAACGCAGAAAGAGCCAATGGATGCTCAAAATCACAGAATATGCACAACGCCTGATTGACGATTTAGAGGATGTCAATTACATTGAAAAGGTCAAGACCCAGCAAAAGAACTGGATTGGCCGTTCTGAGGGTGCAGAGGTGAAGTTTACCCTCTCGTCGGGCGATGATATGGTGGTTTATACCACCCGTTGCGACACCTTGTTCGGTGCAACCTATGTAGTAATGTCACCCGAACACGCATTGGTGCAGAAATTGAAGCCGCAGATTACCAACTGGGATGCGGTTGAAGCATATATTGTGCAGGCAAGCAAGAAGTCTGAGTTTGAAAGAACCGAGCTTGCAAAGGATAAGACCGGCGTTTGCTTAGAGGGTGTTTACGCAATCAATCCGGCAAATGGCGACCATCTGCCCGTCTGGATTTCGGACTATGTACTGGTAACCTACGGAACCGGTGCAATCATGGCAGTACCTGCACATGACTCCCGTGACTGGGAATTTGCAAAGAAATTCAATCTTCCGATTATCGAAGTGGTATCGGGGGGCGAAAATGTGCAGGAAGAAGCATACACCGACGTATCTGAAGGTACCATGGTAAATTCCGGCTTCTTGAACGGCATGAGTGTTAAGGAAGCAATTCCGGCAATGATTGCATGGCTGGAAGAAAAAGGCTTAGGAACCAAGAAGGTAAACTTCAAGCTTCGTGACTGGGTATTCTCCCGTCAACGTTACTGGGGTGAGCCGATTCCGCTGGTATATTGTGAAAAATGCGGTTGGGTTGCAATTCCTGAGAGCGAGCTGCCCTTGGAATTACCCGAACTGGAAACCTTTGAACCGGGCGAAAACGGCGAATCACCGCTTGCAAAGGCGTATGACTGGATTGAAACCACCTGTCCGCACTGTGGAGGCAAGGCGCAGAGAGAAACCGATACCATGCCGCAATGGGCAGGCTCAAGCTGGTACTTCCTGCGTTATATGGATCCGCATAATTCCGAAGCATTGGCATCTAAGGAAGCGCTGGATTACTGGTGCCCGATTGATTGGTATAACGGCGGTATGGAGCATACCACCCTGCATCTGTTATACTCCAGATTCTGGCATAAATTCCTTTATGATATCGGTGTTGTTCCGACCAAGGAGCCGTATATGAGAAGAACCTCTCACGGTATGATTTTAGGTGAGAATAACGAAAAGATGTCCAAATCCCGTGGCAATGTTGTCAATCCGGATGAGGTAGTTGATGAATTTGGTGCAGATGCATTCAGAACCTATGAAATGTTCATCGGTGCGTTTGACCAGTCTACACCGTGGTCTCAGCAGGGCTTGAAGGGCTGTTACAAGTTCATGGAACGTGTCTGGAATCTGCAGGATATGGTAACCGAGGAGGAAGGACTCTCTCCGGAACTGGAAAAGGCAGTTCATAAGACCATTAAGAAGGTAACAGATGACTATGAACGCATGAAGTTCAATACCGGTATTGCGGCTTTGATGAGCCTGGTGAACGACTTCTACAGAGTCGGCAAAATCACAAAGGGCGAGCTTCGTGTGCTGATTACCCTCTTAAATCCGGTTGCTCCGCATATGACCGAGGAGCTTTGGGAAAAGTACGGAGACGGCGGATTCCTCTCCTTGCGTGCGTGGCCGGAGTATGACGAAGAAAAGACCGTGGATGATGAGATTGAAATTGTCATCCAGATTAATGGTAAGGTTCGGGAAAAGATGATGGTCGCAGCAGACCTTGACCGTGAAGCTTTGCAGGAATTTGTTCTGCAGTCGGATGCGGCAAAGAATTTGATTGGTGATAAAACTGTGGTAAAGGTAATTGCAGTTCCCGGAAAGTTAGTAAACATCGTTATAAAGTAAAGCAGCAAAGAGCCGGAAAA
>SVJN01000036.1:0-14421 GCA_015068965.1 Oscillospiraceae bacterium | reverse complement strand
CGGGATAAAACCGATTTGGCAGGCATTGTTCTGGAGGAAGCGCTTCATCAGGAACTGGAGGACAGCCGATATCTGATTGTAATCTGTTCACCGAATTGTGTGAAATCTGATTGGGTGAATGATGAAATTGCACATTTCTGTTCTCTTGGCGGAGAAAAGCGGATTATCCCGTTTGCGATTGCAGGAACTCCGTTTTCTGATAATCCGGAGGAGGAATGTCTGCCGGCAGAAATTCGAAAAATTGACCCTGTATTGTTGAGTATTCAAGTGGCAGAATTTGGCAGGCGAGAGGCTTTTATCCGTTTGGTGGCAACTATGCTGCAGCTGCGTCCGGATGAATTGCTTCAACGTGAGGTTGTACGCAGGAAAAAGAGAATTGCCGGTATTTGTGCCGCAGGGGTGGCATTTTCGGTCACTGGTGCTTCGGCATTGTGGTATAATACAGAGCATAGCACCTATTATTCTGCATACACCACCCGGTACGAGATCCCCGTTGGCATCAACAAGCTTTCGTCAGCAGAACAGAAAAACCGGGCAAACAGCTACCGCATTACCCAAAAAAGAGGAAGAGTGGTCAGACTGGAGCTGGTCAATGCAGCAGGAAACGTCTGTGCACCGACAGTTTACAGCGATTTTACTGATTATCCGATTCTGGAATATGACTATGATTCTGATAAAAAGCTGATAGAGATTCAGGCATATGATATGTATCGACGACCGATTCTCACAAAATTGTTGAGTTACGGGAAGCAGAATCAGATTGCATTGGATTTTCGGAATGCAGAAAATGGTTTACAAGCAACGGCGATGGATTCAGGACATGATTATTACACCAGATATTCAAAATCAATCAAGAACAATGAAGTGATACGGCAGATTAATACATATGATGAAGATGGCTATTGCATCAAATCCATGTATTATCGTGACAGTATGGGGACGCAGACGCAGGATAGCTATTACGGAATTTATGGAAAACAGTATTTCTATACAGATGATGGACAGCTTCAAAAGGTTAGTTTTCTTGACCGGGAAGAAAATATCTGCAACAGTAAATACGGATATGCCGGCTATGTACTCGCCTATGATGATGACAATAATATGGAACTTTGGAAATATCTGGATTTACAGAACCAACTATGCAGAGGCGAGCATAATTTTGCGTTGCAGAAATTTTCTTACGATACAACGGGAAATTTGATTTTATATGAGCATTTTTCCGAAACAGAAGCCCCGTGTAATAACTATGAGGGAATTTCTGTTTACCGGAATCGTTATGAAAAAGGATGTCTGGTATCACAAAAATACATGGATGATGCCAATCAGCCGACAACCAATCCGGATGGGATACATGAAATAAAACTGGGCTATGATTCTACAAAAAGAAATACCGAGATAAATTATTATGATGTTGACGGTCAGCCGGTTAATATCAAGGGTAAAAAATATGCCTCTGTTTATATGGAGTACGGTCGTTTTGGGCTCGTTACAGAATACAGTTATGCCGATGCGGAAGGAAATCCTTGCTGTGATGCAGAAACAGGGATTTACGTCATCCGATATCAATCTACGTCGGATGGTAAAATTTCTTCTGAAGCATATTTTGACACAGACGGAAATCCACGGTGTATTAATCGGGGATATGCCCAAATCCGGACATTTTATAATGACCGGGGATTTGTTTCTCGCAATGAATATTATGATGAAAATGGAAATCTCAAACGTGGTGTAGGAAATTATGCTGTCGTTGAATACGGCTATGATGCTTATGGCAATAACGATAAGGTGCAGTTTTATGATGAAAAGAATCAACCCTGTTACAGTAATGGCTTTTCGGGCATACATCGGATTTATGAAGATGGTGATATGATTTCGGAATGTTATTTGGATGCAGAAGGTCGACCGATGCTTTATAAAGGAAAATATCATGAGATACACGATGAGTTTGATGAAAACGGAAATTGTGTGAAAAGGGCATTTTATGATACAGAGGGTCGTCTGACAGAGGGCGAAGACAATTACGCATATGCAGAATATGCATATGATGCGTTTGGGAATCAGATAGAAGAGCGATATTTCTCTCGGGATAATACACCGACGCATGATTATAAGTATTACCGGAAGGCGATGCGATATGATGCACGAGGGAATGTGATTTATGAGGAATATGAATCGTTTTCGGATTTAACATTCTATTCTGCAGAGTGTCAGTATGATGCATATGATAATCTGATTCAAAAAACATATTATGAAAAAAACGGTGTATTGGTTGACAGCGACACGCAATGTGCAATCCAGCGATTTACTTATGATGCAAAAAAGAATGTGCTGACGGATGAATTGTGTTATGCGTCCGGAAAAATTGAAACAAGAGTATATCAGTATGACAGCTTTGGAAATCAGGTCTTTGGGGAGCAGTTTGTAACGGATGCCGCCGGCAATAAAACCTGTATTGCACAAATCAGACAAAGCTATGATGAGTTTGGAAATCTGATTTGGAAGGAATATATGGACGGAGCCGGAACCCTGCGTTTAAATGATTCCGGATATGCAGTTGAGGCTTATGAGTATTCTCCGGAGGGGTATGTAATTTCGGAAAAATACTATGATGAGCAGGACAAGCCTATGAAGCATAAGAACCAGTATTTCTGTTGCAGGACGGAGCGTGATGTTGCCGGAAATGCTATAAAAATGACCTTTTATGATGAAAATGAAGAGCTGGTAAAGGAAGCGGACGGATTCAGTGCGTATCAGATTACGGAGTATAATGCCCGTGGGTTGGTAGAATATGAAAAATGGTTGAATGAGAATTCTCAGCCCATTACTTCGGCGGATTACACCAGTATGCGAACCCGGTACGATGAACTTGGAAATATCACGGAAAAAATATATTACAATGCTCAGGATGAGATGATAGCTTGTTATGTCCCATATGCTTTTGTTTATGAAGTGACAGAGAACTCTCAGGCGGAGTCGCTGGGGATTCAGCCGGGGGACGTGATAATCCGTTTTGGAGACTGGTGTGAGTTTTATGAACAACAACGGTACCACTTTGACGGATTGAAGAATGAACTTAGCAGGCTGAAAAATTCAAAAAAAGAAATCCTGCTCTACGGGAATCGGAACGGTACAGAACAATTTATAGAGGTTAAGGCGGATGCTGGTATCCTGGGTACCAGAATCGTTGATGGTTACCTCAATAAACAAAAATATGAGGAAATCAAAGAAAAATATAAACAAATATACGAGTGAAAATCTGGGAGGAGAAAAGATGGAAAATATCCTGAACTATTTGAATGATTACATCGGTAATCATGTGGCATTCCTGTTGTTTTTATGCTTAGGACTCGGATTTATTGTCGGCAAGCTGAAGATAAAATCCTTTTCGTTAGGTGCAACGGTCGGCACTCTGCTGGTCGGAATTCTTTTGAGTCAGATTGCATCTGTTGAAATACCGTCCACGATAAAAACGGTGTTCTTTAGCTTGTTTTGCTTTACCATCGGCTTTGAGGTCGGTCCGGCATTCTTTACCGGCTTGCGTTCCTCCGGTATTAAGCTGGTTGGACTTTCGGTATTTTTTACAGCGGTTTCGGTGATTGCGGCGTTTGTGATTTGCCGGATTTCCGGACTGGATGTCGGCTACGGAATCGGGCTTTTAGGTGGTGCCTTGACGCAAAGCTCGGTAACGGGTGCCGCACAGCTTGAAGGGGATGCGGCAGGTCATGTTGCAACGGCGTTTGGACTTACATATATTTTCGGAACCCTGGGGGTTGTGTTGTTTGTCAAAAATATTGCGCCGCTGATTCTTGGAAAAAGCTTAAAAACGATTGTAAAAGAAAAGGTAGACAGTATTTCTGCGGTAACCCCGCAGGAGGAGCAGAATGCGATTAACCGGATTCTGCAGGTGCGTGCCTTTGTCCTGACCGAGAATTCCAGATATTGCGGATGTACAATAGAGCAGGTAGAGGATGATTTTGGGGGACGAATCGAAATTGAAGCGGTTTATCGGGGAGAGGATATTGTGCCCGATATGCAGGAGCAGACACTTCTGATTGGTGATGTGATTCAGGTTGTCGGTGATATCAGTATTTTAGACGCCGCCGACCGGGACGGGTTGGCAGAGGTCTCTGACCCAAAATATTTCCGGGTGGAGCTTGTGGATGCAAAAATTGTTCTGACCGAGGATTTTAGCGAGACCGGAGCGGAAATTTTATCCAATTACGGGATTCTGGTCAAACCGTCCAGCAGAAAAAAGCCGTTTCACAGAGGCAGTATCATATCGGTCAAGGGTTCTGCAAAAGCAATTAAAAAAGCGGCAAAGAAGATGGGCTATATCAAGGATGAGGGAAATGTCACCGATATTGCATATTTGTCAATTGCAACAGCAGTTGGTCTGCTTTTGGGAAGTCTGACACTTCGGTGGGAGCATCTTTCATTTTCACTCGGAGATTGTGTCGGAACTCTGCTTGCCGGACTTTTGTGCGGATGGTGGTATCAGAAGAAGCCGCGTGTCGGTCGGATTCCGTCTGCAACCCGGATTTTTCTGAAAAACTTAGGACTGAACTTTTATATTGCCGCACTTTCGCTGGAGGTGGGAGAACGGTTCTTCGCATCCTTCGGAGAAAACGGCTTGAAGCTGATTTTGTTGGGTGCAATCCTCACCCTTGTTCCGCATCTTGTGTCTTTGTTGTTCGGAAAATATGTCATGAAGATTGATGATGCGGATTTGTTGGGAGGTCTTTGCGGATGCGGAACCTGTACCGCCGCCTTAAACGGTCTTTCGGATGAAACCAACAGCTCTGTGTTTGCATTGGGCTATGCACCGGGCTGTGCTGCAGGAAATATCTTTTTGACGATTGCCGGAATGATACTTGCGATGATCATCTAAAACAGTTTTTAAAAGGAGATTCAAAATGGACAAATTGATTGCAGTGCTTTTGTTAGGTGCTTTGTTTGGAACCTACCCCAATCAGACAGAAATTCAGACCGTTCATTTGCCGGCAACTGAAATTTCTGCGGATATGACAGAGACGGAGGATTTGGTATTTTCTGTGTACGAAGCACTTCTTGAAAAAGCTGAATATGGCGATAACATGGAAGCTTTGAATGAAAAAGAAAGAATTTTCTATATCACTCAGCAGGTAGAGGCGGAAGTGAATAATGGGGGATTTTCACAGTTCTTTTTCAATTCCAGCGGCAACTTTTCGGGGGAAATGGTTTCTGCCTTTGAGGAAATCGGTGCGGTTCAGACGGCACAGATTTGTCAAAGAGCGTTAGATGCTTATCCGGTCAGCCTTCCTGCGGAGTGGGGAGAACGACAGGTGCTTCTGGATGAAATCGAAACGGATGAAATTTATGAAAAGCTCAATGCGTGCGATTCGAGCTTCTATGAATATCCGGAAAATCTGTATTTGTTGAATTACGAATTCATCATCAACAATAAAGAATTTTTTGAAGTAGAATAAAAAGCTTTCAGGGGATGCTTATGACTGTTTGGCATCCCCGATATTTTATGGGGCAATTACTTCCGGGGAAAAGTGCTGAAACTGTCGGGAGAGTCTTGACAAAATGGAAAAAATATCGTATACTTGATAGTGTAGCAGGAGCTATAAGAATCCCAAGAATAGAAAAGATGCGAAAAACATGATTATTATTTTAAAACAAAATACGACAACACAACAAGCTCACACTTTATTGGAGGAGTTGGAACAGCAAGGCTTCAAGCACCACTTCAGTGAAGGTGAGCATTCTATGATTATCGGCCTGATTGGTGATACCTCACAGGTTGATATGCAACAGTTGTTGGCGCATGATATGGTGGAGGATGTCAAGCGTGTATCCGAACCGTACAAGCGTGCAAACCGGAAATTCAATCCGGACGATAGTATTTTTGATATTTGCGGAAGATTGGTCGGAGAGGGCAATTTCTCTGTCATCGCAGGTCCCTGCTCGGTTGAGAGTGAGGAACAGATGATTGAGGTTGCAGAAGCAGTAAAAAAGAGCGGTGCAACCTTCCTGCGTGGCGGTGCATTCAAACCCAGAACCTCGCCGTATGCGTTCCAGGGCTTGCACGGAGAGGGTATCCGGCTGTTGCTGGAGGCAAAACGTGCAACCGGCTTGCCGATTGTAACGGAAATCATGAATCAGCATCATCTGGATTTGTTCAATGATGTAGATGTGATTCAGGTTGGCGCAAGAAATATGCAGAATTTTGAACTGCTCAAGGAATTGGGACATTGCAATAAACCGATTCTTTTAAAAAGAGGTCTGGCAAACACCATCGAAGAGTGGCTCATGAGTGCAGAATATATTATGGCAGGCGGAAATGAACGTGTTATCTTCTGTGAACGTGGTATCCGCACCTATGAAACCTTTACCAGAAATACGCTGGATTTATCGGCGATACCGGCATTAAAACGCCTTTCCCATCTGCCGGTGATTGTGGATCCGAGCCATGCAACCGGCTTGCCATGGATGGTAGAACCGTTGGCAAAAGCGGCGCTTGCAGTTGGTGCAGACGGTGTAATGATTGAAGTACACAATAATCCCAAAAAGGCTCTGTGTGATGGGGCGCAGTCGCTGACACCCGAGCAGTTTGATGCAGTAATGAAGAAAGTGACCGCTTTGGCGGCATTTGAGAATAAAAAGATTTGAGGAATGATAAAAACATGGACTTTAAAGCATATGTAACAAAAAAGCTTGCAGAATTAACCGGCTTAGAGCAGGAAACCATTGCAGGAGCAATTGAAATTCCGCCCGAACAAAAATTAGGGGACTTGGCATTCCCTTGCTTTGTGCTGGCAAAAACACTCAGAAAGGCTCCGCCGATGATTGCCGCAGAGCTTTCGGAAAAATTTGAGGCAGATGAGTGGATTGAACGTGCCGAGGCGGTGGGCGGATATCTCAACTTTTTCTATCGCCGTGCTGCTTTTTCAAAGTCGGTACTCGATGAAATTGCAGAGAAAAAAGAGAAATTCGGAATGTCGGAAATCGGAAACGGAAAACGTGTTTTAGTGGAGTATTCTTCCCCGAACATTGCAAAGCCGTTCCATATCGGGCATTTGTTCTCAACCGCAGTCGGAAATTCTCTGGCACGGATTTACAGTCATTTGGGCTATGAGACGGTAAAAATCAATCATCTGGGTGACTGGGGTACACAGTTTGGTAAGCTGATTTCGGCTTATAAGCGCTGGGGTGACCGTGCAGTAATTGAGCAGGACCCGATTAACGAGCTGTTGAAGATTTATGTAAAATTCCATGAAGAAGCAGAGAAGCATCCAGAATTAGAGGATGAAGCACGTGAATATTTCAAAAAGTTAGAGGAGGGGGACGAAGAAACCACCGCACTCTGGCAATATTTCCGGGATGTCAGTCTGGTAGAATTCAAGCGTGTTTATGATAAGCTGGATGTCAGCTTTGACTCCTATGCAGGAGAGAGCTTCTACAGCGATAAAATGCAGGAGGTTGTTGACCTTTTGCGGGATGCAGATATCCTTACCGAGAGTGAGGGTGCGCAGGTGGTAGACCTTTCAGAGGACAATATGCCGCCATGTATTATCTTGAAATCAGACGGTGCAACCATCTATGCAACCCGTGATATTGCGGCGGCACTCTACCGTCACAGAACCTATGATTTCCATAAAAATATCTATGTTGTCGGCACACCGCAGGCATTGCACTTTAAACAGATTTTTGCATCCATGATGAAAGCCGGTTGGGATTGGGCAAAGGATTGCGTACACGTGGGATTCGGTCTGGTAAAATTCCCGGACAAGAAGCTTTCCACCCGTCATGGCGATGTGGTATTCTTAGAAGATGTATTGAACGAATCGGTTCAGAAAACGCTGGAAATTATCAAGGAAAGCAATCCGAATCTGGAAAATCAGGAGGAGGTTGCGCAAAAGGTTGGTATCGGAGCAATTCTTTATACCTTCCTAAAGAGCAGTCGTGAAAAGGATATTGTATTCTCCTGGGACAGTATGCTCGATTTTGACGGAGAATCCGGCCCGTATGTGCAGTATACCTATGCAAGAGGCAGAAGCATTCTGCGTCGTGTAGCACCTGCAGGGGGAGCAATCAATGCAGAAAAAATCACCTCGGATGATGAATATACCTTAATCACCCGCCTGAATGCGTTCGGAGATGCTGTTCTGGATGCGGCAGAAAAGAATGAACCCTTCTATATTAACCGTTATGTGACCAATCTGGCACGTGCGTTTAATAAGTTCTATAACAGTTGTCCGATTTTGAAGGATGACGTAGACGAGGAAACCAGACAAGCACGTCTGGCATTGGTAGAAGCAACCACTTGTGTGATTCAGACCGCACTGAGCTTGCTTGGTATTCAGACAGTAGAGGAGATGTAGTCAAAAAAGCCCGCGGATGCGGGCTTTTTGAATCGAACGAGGGAACATGAAAAAAGAAATTATATTAAATGGTGTAACAGTTTCATATGATTTTCAGTGTAAGAATGTAAAAAATATCAATTTGCGTATCAAGCCGGACGGAAGCGTTTGTGTCTCTGCAAGCAGACGGGTTCCGCAGTCGGAAATTGAGGGATTTCTGAAATCAAAAGCGGATTTTATTCTGCGCGCACTACAAGCATGCCAAAACAAAAAAATGGCAGAGAAAACGCAATATTTTACCGAAACACAAATCCGGAGTGTGATTTTTGAGCTTTGCAAACAAGCATATCCGTATTATGAAAAGCGTGGCATCAGATTTCCGCAGATAAAATTCCGGAGGATGGTTTCGGTTTGGGGAAGCTGTCGCCCGAAGCAGGGGATTCTGACCTTTAACACAAATCTGATATATGCACCGCCCGAATGTGTGGAATATGTAGTCTGGCACGAGTTCACACATTTTTTGCAGGCGAATCATTCACCGCTATATTACAAGGAGCTGGAGCAGGTTTGTCCGGATTGGAAGGAATGTAGACGTAGATTAAGAGAAATCAATATCCGAGGTGAAAAGGAATGAAAAAATGCAGAATTACGGTTATGAGAATGGCACGGTACGATGATTTGATTGCCCGGTACGAAAATCCGATTACACACGCCTGCGACTTGAAGGAGGGACAGGTTTTTATTGCAAACGGATGGCAGAAGCCGGAGGGACTTTGCGAGAGTGCGTGGGAGAGTATGTCTGCCTTTGTGATGGCTTTGTCGCACGGGGCAGAAAATTTATACGATGGCTGGATGCAGAACCAAAAGTCTGCGATGATTTCCTGCAACGACGGATTCCGTCCGGTCAGCTTTTATATCGAAGCATTGGAGGAGGATGCAGAATGAGGAGGATTTTATGGTAAAAGAGTTAATGCACGACCCGATTTTTTTGTCGTTAAAATCAGAGCCTGCAACCGTTGGAGATTTAGAGATTGCCAAGGATTTGCTGGATACGCTGACCGCACATCAGGACGGTTGTGTCGGCATGGCGGCAAATATGATTGGGGAATTGAAGCGAATCATCTGTTTTGACAATCAGGGTGTTTATATGACGATGTTCAATCCGGAAATTATCAGATGCTCTGATCTTTACGAAACCGAGGAGGGGTGTTTGTCGCTTTTGGGAGAACCCAGAAAAACAAAACGGTACAAAAAAATCCGGGTGCAATATCAGACCGCGGATTTTAAGGTGCATTCCAAAACCTTTGAAGGCTGGACAGCACAGATTATTCAACATGAAATTGACCATTGTAACGGAATTTTGATTTAATACTGATTCATTCCGTTGAGTAGTGATGCGGCATAATCGGAGTCTACCAGCTCCCAGATAAAGCTCTTGTTTTTGACACCGCTTTTTAAAAGCTCTGTCCAGACTGTCTCATAGGTCAGCATCGGAACTCTGGAGGTATAGCACATACCGTCTGATGCATCCCGGACAAAGAATTCCAGCTCATTGTTTTCCTTTTTGCCGAATACAACGGTACGCTTTTCCATTTTTTTCGGCTCCTGCATCAGAATCATCAGCTTAATGAGTTCGATGGCTTTGTCGTTCATGCCCTGGTCAAAAATCAGGATTTTTTCCAACAGACTATTGTAGTCGGTGGTAAACCGGAAGTGGTAGTTTTCTAATTTTTGCAGCTCCTCGTTTTTTCGGAAATTTTCCTTGATTTCGTCAAAAAGCTCCTGCTTTTTTTCGGCATTGGCACAAGGAATGAATGAAATCATCAAATGCTGTTCTTCGTCGTGGTATAAGAGCGGATTGGGTAACAATGCAGTTTGTCCGCAGATGTCACAACGCAGGAGGTTGATTTTTCCGCCCAATAGGTCAAGCTTTAAATCGGGACTGTCCGAAACGGTAATCGAGCTCCATACCGTCAGCTCGTGAAGCTGAGAGCATTTGGGGCAACGAATGGATTCTTTATGATTCATGCTCATGGGAATTTCTCCTTTTTTGTGATACATTACAGAAAAAGGTAGTTTTCTTTTGGAAAACTACCTTTTTGGCGACCCGGATGGGGCTCGAACCCACGACCTCTAGCGTGACAGGCTAGCGTTCTAACCAACTGAACTACCGGGCCGAATCGACTGTATATATTATAGCGAAAAAAATTGTGTTTGTCAAGCATTTTTTTTAAAAAAATCATTTTCCGACACAAAAGTAAACTTTTTGTAAAGTGCTTGACAGTCCTTTCGGATAAGTGATATAATAGAATCAGCTATATATGCGAATGAATCAGAATAAAAACCGTGAAAACGGTGTACGTTATAGACTATACAACGGAGTGAGGGAATCGGATTGAAAAGAGCAAGAAAAAAATCAGGAAAAATCAGTTTGTTTTCCGGGTTTGGGAGTAAAAAAGTAACATCAAAGCTTCCGGAGCAGGAGGAGGAAATTCGTACCTATAGTGCAGAGGATTTATTCCGGGAGGATGCAAAAAAAGAACCGGCAGAGGAGCCTGCAATGCAGGATTTCTCGGAAGCTGCAGAAATGCCGGAAGAATCAACCAACAATCCAGAGGAAATAACTGCCACAAAAGTGCCGGAGGAGGGTGGCGAAAAAGAACCGTCTGAACCGGAAAATGCAAAAAAAGAGGGCAGAGGAAAGCAATTTTTTGAACAAAAACAGCTTGAAAAAAGAAACAAAAGAAAAAAGAAGCTTGCAATTTTAGCAATCTCTGTCGCAACACTTTTGGTTGCGTTTGTGGTTGTGATGGGGCTGGGTGGATTCTTTTCCTCGAACCCGGAAGAATTGACAGGAGAGGAGACCATCACCGAGGAGCAGATTGTACCGGTGGATAAGGCAACCGGAAAAATCAATATCTTGATTTTAGGCGTGGATAAAGAAGGCTTGCGTACCGATACGATGATTGTTGCCTCCTATGACCTGGATAACGACAAGGTGAATCTGTTGTCGATTCCGCGTGATACCAGAATGTATATCGGAAGCCGTTATCAGAAAATCAATGCCGCTCATGCAATTACGCAAAGCGGAAAAATCAAGGGCCCGCAAGGCTCGATTGAAGCGGTAACCCGTCTGACGGCAATGCCGATTAACTACTATGTGGAATTCAGCTTTGATGCGTTCCGCAATACCATTGATGCACTGGATGGTGTGGATTTTGATGTGCCGAGAAATATGAATTATGATGACCCCTATCAGGATTTGCACATTCATCTCAAAAAAGGAATGCAGCATTTAGATGGGGACAAGGCAGAGCAGTTGGTACGTTTCCGCCGTTATCCGGAGGGAGATATTGCCCGTGTGCAGGTACAGCAGGATTTTTTAAAGGCAGTTGCCGAGCAAAAGCTCAATGCAAGCATCATCGGAAAGCTCCCGGATTTGTATGAGGTATTGAAAAAGGATATTAAAACGAATTTTACCCTGCGTGACGTTACAAAATATGCAATGAATCTGACCGATTTGAAGGCAGAAAACATTCAGATGTATCAATTGCCGGGAGATTATAGCGGCTCGGAATATGAAGCATCCTACTGGTTGGTGAATCTGGATGAGACCAGAACCCTGATACAGGATGTCTTTGGCTACGATGCAAGCAAGGCAACCAATCATAAGCCGGGAACCTACAGTGAACCGGCAAGAGCAACCAAAAAGCCGAGTGAGAAGGCAACCAAAAAGCCGGTAGAGGATGAGGACGAGGATGAATCCAAGACCTCCAAGCCGACCAAGAAGCCTTCTGAGGACGAGGGGGAAGAAACCAAAAAGCCCTCAAAAACATCAGAGGCAACCAAAAAGCCGAAGGAAACGGATGCAGTAAAGACCGGACGTCCGACCGCCGCACCGACCGAGGAGCCGGAGGATGAGGCAACGAAGAAGCCTTCCAAGACAACCGAAGCGACGAAAAAGCCGACCGCAGAGCCGACTGAGAAGGTAACTGAGAAGCCAACGGCAAAGCCGACCGAAAAGGCAACCGAGAAACCGACGGAGCGTACCAGACCGACGGCAAAGCCGACTGAAGCACCGTCAGAGGAAGAATAAGATACAGAAAGTGAGTCATGATGAAAAGGGCAAGAAGAAAAACAAGACAGACAGAAGAGCTGCAAAAAAAGCAAAGGGCAGTTAAAACCTCTGGAAAGACAAAAAAGACCAAAAAAAAGAAGAAGAAAAGCGGTAAGGTTCTTTTGCTTCTTCTGGTGATTCTGATTTTGTGCGTACTGATTGCACTTGGTATGGGAGACGGCAGCAGTAACGCATTGTTCCCGGTAGATACCTCCACCGGAAAAATGAATGTCCTGTTAATGGGTGTGGATGAAGAGGGCTTGCGTACCGATGCTATGATGCTGGCTTCCTATGATTTTGATACCGAATCGGTCAATATGCTTTCGATTCCGCGTGATACAAAAATGTATGTCACGAACCGGAAAATGAATCGGAAAATCAATGAGATTCATGCCTTGACCGACAAGGAAGGAAAGGTTATGGGTGCATTTGCATCCATTGAAGCGGTGACTGCGCTGACCGGAATGCCGATTCATTACTATGTGGAATTCAGCTTTGATTCGATTGACCATATTATGGATATTATCGGTCCGGTTGAGTTTGATGTTCCGGATGTTGAGGGTGGCGGCAAGGGTATGAACTACGATGATCCGTACCAGGATTTGCATATTCACTTAAAGCCCGGCTTGCAAAAGCTTTCCGGCAATCAGGTACAGCAGTTCTTACGTTACAGAAAATCCAACAACGACAACGGCGACGGCAGTGATACCAGCCGGATTCAACGTCAGCAGGATTTTGTCAAGGCGTTGATTGAGCAAAAGGTAAAGCCGAGACTGATTCTGCAGGTTGGAGACATTTTCTCGACCTTAAAGGAAGAAATCAAGACGAACTTCTCTGCATCTGAGGTGGTGCGTTATGCAACACATTTGCTGAAGCTGAAGCCGGAGAATATCAATTCCTATTCTCTGCCGGGAGAAAGCAAGCTGCAGGGGGCGTGGTACTTTGTATGTGACCTGGAAAAAACACAAGAGTTGATTAAAACCGTGTTCGGATATGATGCAGAGGACATCACCAACCGGGTAGAAATTACCGGGCAGCCGATGCAGGTAGAGGCAATCAGTACCAAAGCACCGGAGCAGACTTCTAAGCCGGAGGAAACCGAAAAACCGACGAAGAAACCGGAGCAAGAAGAAGAGGACGAGCCGGAACAAACGGCACCTCCGAGAAAAACACAAGAGCCGACCGAAGAGCCGGAAGAAACAAAAGAACCGACTACCAAACCGACCGAAAAGCCAACTCCAAAACCGACCGAGGAGCCGGAGGATGAGGACGAACCGATTGTGTTGGATTAAATTGTTGGGTTAAAAGCGTATTGTATATAAAAATTTATTTTTGTAGGGGCGGATATTATCCGCTCGCTTTTGTAGCCGAATCATGCGAGGTATAGAAATGAGCTTTTATGACAAGGTTTATGAACAGGTATTAAAAATCCCGAAGGGAAAGGTTGCCACCTACGGACAGATTGCCGCCTTATGCGGCTCTCCAAGGGCATCCCGTGCGGTTGGATTTGCATTGCACGCAAATCCGATGCCGGGAGTGATTCCCTGCCATCGGGTAGTGAACCGTTTCGGTGGTCTTGCACCTGCCTTTGCGTTTGGTGGTATTGAAGTGCAAAAAAGACTTCTGGAGGAGGAAGGCGTTTTAGTCGGGGCAGATAATTGTGTGGATTTGTCCGTTTATCGGATGTAGTGAGCAGATTCAAAAAGCAGACATTTTTCTATGAAAGATGTCTGCTTTTTGAATTGACTTTATCTTAAAACCTCTATATAATGATTGTAATAAACCGATATGGGAGGAAAAAAAGATGGAATCAAATATCATACAAATCGGAAACAAACGGGAGCTGTTCTGGGATTCGTTTTTGATTGATACAGAAAAGACCACCGCATATGCACGGCTGATGCACATGACCAAAAAGGATTGTCGGTATTGGTTCGACCAGGGGCATGAGTTGTATGC
>SVJN01000163.1 GCA_015068965.1 Oscillospiraceae bacterium | reverse complement strand
TGGATTGCGTCCGGGAAATTTGCAAAAAAGCAAAAGAGAATAGCCTGAGCTACATCATGATTGATACCGGGGATGTTTATCGGAATATAGAGCTTGCAAATCAGATTAAGCTTTTACTTGATGGGAAGGATGCGAAATTCCACATTTTCATTTATAACGAGTCGCTGGAGCTTGATGCAGAGGAGTATGTTTCCTGCTACGGTAAAGTTGAGGATGTCTTTACGCATGAAGTCATTGTCAATGAAAGTCTGATTGCACTTGCAAAGGCAATTGACCGGGAGTATTTTAAGCTTTATAACGATCCGACCGGTGAAAAATATACCGAGGAAGAACTATTGAGGGAAAGCGGAAAGCAATGGAAACAAAGCTCCTATTTTACGATGTACAGTAATATTTATTTAGCAAATAATATCCGCCTGAAGCTGAACCTGCTGGGATTGGATTATGAGATTGATGCAAAAGGAGAGGGGATAGAATTAATCCCGATATACATGGAGGAAGAAAAAACCTATGAAAAGTGCCTTGCAATCAGCACAAGAAGTGCCATGTTAGCACAAGAGCATTTCCGGTGGAATGCGTATCATCTGTTAAACGGCTTCCTGCCGATGAAAAAGGAACGAATCAAGGTCGAAAAGAAAAGCGGAAAATTTGAGAAAAAGACTGACAAAATCAAGGTTATAGCGAAAAATATTCCGCTCAAGAAGCACGCTTGTCTGACCACCTATCAGGGACTGGATGCACTTTCTGATTTTATTGCACAAAAGGCAACCCAGATTTGCCCGGATGAGAGGTTCGAGGCAAAGGATTTTGGTTACTATGCCAACGATGGGATGTTAATGGAGATTGCACCCGGATTCTTCCAAAAGAACGGATATTCGGTGTTTGAACAAAAGAAATAGATGGCGGAGGGTATTATGGATAATCAGTTGTTTTATTTGGAATCACAATTGTTATGTGTTGTTTTCATGGCAATTCTGCTTCGGTTCAATGCACATTCCCTGCAAGGGGTGATGAAGCATACTGCAAGAATCGGATGTCTTGCAATGGTTGCTTCGGTTATGGATATTCTACGCATTGCTTCGGGGACTGTGTTTGGGGCAAGTCTGTTGCTTGAGCATATTTGTACCGTGGTATATCTCGGATGCTTTGGATTTGTGGGATATTTCTGGCTGAAGTATTGCCTGCAAAGCTTCCAGATAAAAAATAAGGTCTGGGATTGGATTTTTCTGATTCCTGCGCTGGCGGTTTTGTTGGTTGTGGTATTGTCGGCAAAAACAGAGTGGGTGTATGCGGTGGATGCAAACGGTGTGTTTTACCGCAAGGAATTATATGCAATCCTGCTGGTGGATTATCTGTATGTGATAGTAGCAGGAATCGCCGCCGTTGTTGCCGCACAGAAGGAGAAAAACCAAAGACTCGGCCGTGAATATCTGATGACTGCGGCGTTTTCTGCCCCTGTCTTGGTGAGCGGTGTGCTGATTTTTGTCCATCCGCAAGGTTTGTCGACCGTTACCTATGCGATTTTTCTGACACTTCTCATGGTACATTGTGATTTGCAGCATAAAAGAATGGTAACCGATAATCTGACCAAGCTTCCCAACCGATACGGCATGGATGATGAAATTGCAGAACAGCTTTGTCAGTACAAAAGGGACAAGAATGATTCCTTTTATATCATTGTGTGCGATATGGACAACTTTAAAACAATCAATGATACCTGGGGACATCTGGAGGGAGACCGGGCATTGAAGCTGATTGCAAATGCCTTGATGAAGGTTTCCCAGGCGTACCAATCCGAGGTATTCCGAATCGGCGGTGATGAGTTTGTGATTATCACCGACACCTCGGAGAGCGGTCTGGCAGACCGGGTGTGTGATGCAGTCAAAAAAGAGCTTGACGGGATTGATTTCCGTGATGATTTTGATATCAGAATGAGCATGGGGGTTTCCTTGTATGATGGCTCCTGCACCATTTCCGAGCTGATAAACGGTGCGGATAAAAAGCTGTATCAGGCGAAGAAAAAACAGAAAACAGAATAAAGATTTACATATCACAAAAGGCTGTTGCGTTAAGCATTTTATGTATATTTGATTCAAAAATGTAGGGGCGGATGCCTACATCCGCCCGAATTGCGGGGCGATGTGGGCATCGCCCCCTACAAGAAAATGAATTTTTATACACAATATGCGTTGAACGCAACAGCCTTTTTGGATGACGATTATTTTGCTTTCAATGCCTTTGCAAGTGCGATTAAATGATCCAGATTTTCGCCGTTCAAGCCTTTGACAGCAGATAACAGTTCTTTTTCTTTGGAAGGATTTTTTGCGTCTAAATCAAAAAATTCCATTGGTGTAACGCCCAGATATTCGCAGATATAGAAGAACACTGTCATAGATGGAAAGTTTACACCGGTTTCGATATTGTTGATATATCCGGGACTCTGTCCGATGGACAAGCTCATATCTCTTGCGGAGACACCTTTGTTTAATCGCAATTGTGAAAGTCTGAGACTAAATTCCTTCTGTTCCATAAAATCACCACCTATATCTGATTGTACTATATACAATATCTAATAATATCTAAAATATTCATTGAATTTTATTGACATATCCTGTTTAATTAGATATAATTATAAAA
>SVJN01000035.1:5018-20329 GCA_015068965.1 Oscillospiraceae bacterium | reverse complement strand
GCGTAGCTGGTTCTATCCAAGCTTCCGCTATTCCGGAAAAAGACTTGATCGACGATGGCAACACTGTTAGCTGGACAATTCCTGAAGCTGCAGATTACTCTGTAAACTTCGCATTTGCTAAGGTTCTTGACGACGTTGCTACTGACGTATTCGTAATCTTGGCTAAATAATTGAAACAAGTAACTCCGTTTTCGGAGGACTGAAAAAGGCTGACTTCGGTCAGCCTTTTTTGCTTTATTATATAGGAAATTACAACATTTTTGTTGTAATTTCCGGAATAACAAAATTGCTTCCTTAATCTCACGCCCGCAGGCGGGGCTTCTATCAGAAGCTTTTTTATAGGAAACTTCGTTCCTATAAAGCAAAAAAAATTGAATGCCCGTGCGAAATTTTCCGCCAATGGCGGAAACGCACATGGGCGCAACTAAAGCAGTGGCAACCAACGACTCGTCGTCTCGACTTTGCGAGAGTGACTCGTCGGGTTGCTGTTGCATACGACGCAAAACGAAATCAAAGATTTCTGTGCGTCAGTAACCGTTCTGCTCCTTCTTACCGCTCTGCATCAGTTTAAAGTACACAATAATTTTATGGAGCGGTTGCGGCGAAGCTGCTTTGTTCTTGTGCTCTTTGTTGACGAAAATGTGGATGTATGTTATAATGAGTTTGCAAAGCAAACTCAATGAATTGCCTGCGGCATGAACTAAAATCAACGATTTCATGAATTGAGCCTTACGACTCGTGAATTGCACTTCGTGTATAAAAGGCAATTCAATTCATGTTGCGATAGCAACAATTCATGACAACGGAGTTGTCAATTCATTAAAAAATAGTGGCATCTAAAATGTTCAGTCTTTATAGTAAGATTGTCGAAAAAAGTCGAGAATAAAAAATGCCTCCCTTGCCTAAAGGGAGGGGGACCACCGAAGGTGGTGGAGGGATATATGGACAGAAAACATAATGCCGATTTAACAACTAATGCAAGAACTTTGCGTAAGAATATGACAAAAGAAGAAAGACATCTTTGGTATGATTTCTTGAAAAGTTATCCTGTTAGATTTTTAAGGCAAAAAGTAATTGATAATTACATAGTAGATTTTTACTGTCATAGTGCAAGGTTAATCATAGAACTTGATGGCTCACAACATTATGAAGAAAAGGGGATATTAAAAGATAAAATCAGAACAGAAAAAATTGAGAAAAGAAATTTGACGGTTATTAGAATACCTAATAATGAGGTAAATGGAAACTTTGAGGGAGTTTGTATATACATTGATATTGCAGTGAAAGAATCCCTCCGTCAGTCTGCGACTGACACCTCCTGTGAATCCCCCAGTCACCTGCGGTGACAGCCCCCTTTAGGCAAGGGGGCCTATGGCATAAAAATTTTAAGAACTAATGCTCCTTAGTGCGTTTGTGGGCACTATGTCAATGGACGATGTTGCAAAATGTCCATGCAAGCAAGCATTCTTACTCAGGGTAAAATGATAATATTTTTGTTAAAAATGAAATCAAAAAAATTATGAAAGAAATATACACAACAGAAGTATGAAGAAGAGGAAGGAATCCGATATGGCAAGAGATTTTGACAGCATTGATGCAAAACGGTTGATAGACGAGCATAAGTCGCTACTGAAACGATTAGAAGCGGTAGAAAAGCACGTCAGACCGTTACAGTCCGAAGTAAAACAAGCAATCGATGCATTAATCGTATCTGAAATTCAAAGGATATTAAAGGATATTCCGGTCGAAGAAATTAACAGAGATAAACGTGGCTTCCGGGTGAAAGCCCTGACCGATGCGGGATATGAAAGTATTGCAGATGTTTCGGCGGCATCTGTGCGTGAGCTGGAAAAAATTAACGGAATCAGTCAGGATGCGGCACGGGCAATCAAGCAAGCCGCCAATGAAATTGCGGTGGTGGCGAAAAAGAGTGTGAAAATCCGCCTGAATGTAGATGATAAATCCCCCGAAGCATCCCGGGTTGTCCTTTCTTTATTAAAGCTTATGGAGTGCGAGCCTTGCATCAGGCTTTGTCGGGATTTACATAAAACAAACCAGAAGACAGTCAGCTATGCAGTTGCTGATTTGGCTCCTGCAACCAGTGGATTGAAGTGGTTTTTTACAGGTCGGACAAAAAAGGAAAGGGCAATCACGGCATACGAAACCTTGATGAAGTTATCCGAAGGTGAATATTTTCAGGGTATGTCGCAGAATCTGGATTCGTTAGAGTCACGTCTTGGAACAACTGCAGAGGAGGCATGGCAAAGCTTTTCTGCCGATCCGATTCGTTTTTTCAATGCGTTGGAACGCATTTGTCCCGGAGTTATGGGAGACAATGATTCTGTTTACGGCTTGCCGGAGGAATTGGCACATACCATTGAGGGGCAAAACTTTTTATCAGAGGGTTTAAACTGCGAATTGCGACGATATCAGGAGTGGGGAGTAAAGTATATATTACATCAGGAAAAAGTCCTCCTCGGAGATGAAATGGGTCTTGGAAAGACAATTCAGGCAATTGCGGCAATGGTTTCTCTGTGCAATACCGGAGCATCGCATTTTGTTGTGGTTTGTCCTGCAAGTGTTCTGACAAATTGGTGCCGTGAGGTACAAAAAATGAGTACCTTACCCGTAATCAAGGTACACGGCTCTGACCGGGATGAAGCTTTGGAACATTGGAAAAGAAACGGTGGTGTTGCGGTAACAACTTATGAAACAACCGGACATTTTCAATTGGGAGAAAAGTTCCATTTTTCGCTTCTGATTGTGGATGAGGCGCATTATATCAAGAATCCGGAAGCGCAGAGAACGAAATTTGTAAAGAAAATCGGTGAGCACGCAGAACGTATGTTGTTTATGACCGGTACGGCTTTAGAAAATCGGGTAGACGAAATGATTGAATTGATTAAGATTCTGCAGCCGGATGTAGCAGAGTCCGTTCAGGGCATGGAGTTTCTTTCCTCCGCACCACAGTTCAGGGAAAAGGTTGCACCGGTGTATTATCGAAGAAGAAGAGAGGATGTCCTGACCGAATTGCCGGATTTGATAGAAACCAAAGAATGGTGTACCATGACGGCAGAGGAAGAGGAAGTCTATGAGGAGGCAGTTCTGAATAAGCGCTATACAGAAGCACGCCGTGTTTCTTGGAATGTGGATGATTTGTCGGCTTCTTCCAAGGCGGAACGTATGCTTGAATTATTGGAAGAAGCAAAGGAGGAAGGGCGGAAGGCGATTGTATTTTCCTTCTTTCTTGATACGATTCAGAAGGTGCAGAGCTTGTTGGGAGACCGTTGTATCGGCCCGATTACAGGCGCCGTTTCACCGCAAAAAAGACAAGAGCTGGTGGATGAATTTAATGCCGCACCGGTTGGCTCTGTTCTGCTGGCGCAGATACAGGCAGGTGGCACCGGATTAAATATTCAATCGGCAAGTGTGATTATTCTTTGTGAACCACAATTCAAGCCTTCTATCGAAAATCAGGCGATTTCCAGAGCCTATCGGATGGGACAGACCAGAAATGTCCTGGTTTACCGATTGCTATGCGATGAAACGGTGGATGAAAGAATTACAGATTTGTTAGAAAGTAAACAGGCTATTTTTGATGCATTTGCGGATGAGTCAGTTGCCGCAGATAAGAGCCTGGAGCTGGAGGATAAAGCGTTCGGAAATATCATTCAGGAGGAAATCGACCGTATTAATGCAAAACGGGGAAATTCGGATACTCCCACAACTGATAGTTTGGGAACTGCGGAGGAATAATGTAAGAGTTTTGTATGTCCTCTGCAAATTGTGAAAAAACCAGGTCTGCATATGTTAATTGTATGCAGACCTGGTTTTTTTGACAAAAGAGTTTTAACCTATGAGTTTTACCGGATACCAATGTATGCGAAATGCATATATTAAAAAAATAATCAGAGAATGATGTATTCAAAAAAGATATATACATTCTTTGCTTTTTCTGATATAATTTTATTAATACAAGTAGGAGGGATGAGTGTGTTCTGGGTAGAAAAAGACAACAAAAAAATAGGACAATTCCTTGCAAAGCAAATTGATCAAGCGTATGCATCAAGGAGACAATTTTGCAGAGAATATATTTTAAAAGCGGGCGAGCAACCGGATGAGGAAAAAATAGGGAATATGTCAAATCGTTTGTCGCAGATTATCAATGGGAATAAATCCATTCAAATATATGACCTGCCTTATTTTACAGATCTGCTTGGTATTTCTTGTGAGAAAATTCTGAGTGCCGGGGAATATAGCATTCCGATACAAAACAGAGTAACAAATTATTCTATTGCCAATACGGAAAATCCCGATGAGTGGGAGCGATACATTAATCGTGCTGATAAACTGATTTTAAATACAGATGAATATGGAAAAACGATTATTGATTATGCACTTGAATTTAAGAACTATGGATTATTAAAGTATCTGATAGAGAAGAATTATATATGGTTTGATAGCAAAAGAAATAGAGATTATCAACTGACATTTGGTGCAGGAACATCAATCCAACGTAGAAAAATTGATATGGATTTTGGATTGGAGCAGGAATTAAAAGGGGAAGATGCGTTGCGTATCAAACTTATTATGCTTGCAATAGAAAATCAAGATTTATTGATGCTTGATCAACTGCGTGCAAGAGAGACTCCACAATTACATTTCTATGTTAGTTATGGTGTGGCATCTGTCCGTGATATGGAAATGAATGTTGACGAAAAACTGATAAAGTGCATTGCATCGTCTGATATAAAAGTTCAAGACTATTTTACCGATAGATTTGAAATAAATGATTTGGGAAAAGGAAGAGAAGGGAGAACGGTTGTTCATTCGTTTATGTTTCCTTTTATTTCTGCACTTCTCAATCGGCTTATTTCCGAAAATTCCAAATTTGCAGAAGTAGCAATCAAAAAAGCAATGGAGCATAATAAAGAAGTTTATAAATGTTTGTGCGAGAAAATAGCATTGGTAAAGAACGATAAAAGATATAACAATGCATATATGGAGTCATTGCAAAATCGGTGGATTTATGATTGCAAAGAAAGATTTATACTCAAAGAGAATGGAAATATTGTTTGTTTTTTGGGTTATGGTGATACGTTCATTTCAAATTTTTCTTATATAACCAACATCACAACAGAGCCTATTTTGAAAAAGTTGATTCAAGAACTGAATGCTTCTTGTGATGCAATACGAAAGCTAAAAGAAAATTTAGGGGAGGTAATCCAATGAGAAAGTTTATTTGGGATTTGGATGACGATGATTATATTTTTTCGTTATCAGATAGAATGGCAATAGATTCGGATGGAAATATGATGATGCGCATATCTGATAATATGGCAATGGAGATGGATTCAGGAGATATTCATTTCGTTTTGTCGTGGGAAGATGAATCATTATGACTCCGTAAAGAGAAGGAAACAGGTCTGCATAAAAATTGTGCAGACCTGTAACTATATCAGGATTTATTTGTGCAAAGATTTCTGCGACCTCGTAGTTTTTTTGCTTTTTATTGAAATATTATTTATCAGAGAGCGTTTTCATGGTTGGGAACAATAAAACGTCACGGATTGCGGCAGAGTCGGTAAAGAGCATACACATACGGTCGATACCGTAGCCGATACCGCCCGTCGGAGGCATACCGTACTCCAATGCGGTCATAAAGTCCTCATCGGTGGTATTTGCTTCCTCATCGCCTTGTGCAAGTTGTTCTTCCTGCGCCTTGAAACGTTCTCTCTGGTCAATCGGGTCATTCAGCTCAGAATAAGCATTTGCCATTTCCCAGCCATTCATAAAGAACTCAAAACGTTCTACATAATCCGGGTTTTCCGGCTTTCTCTTGGTAAGCGGAGAAATTTCTACCGGATGATCCATAACGAAGGTCGGTTGAACCAGATGCTCTTCCACATATTCCTCAAAGAACAGATTCAGGATATCGCCCTTCTTATGACGTTGTTCAAACTCAATGTGATGCTCTTTTGCGATTGCACGAGCTTCTTCCAGGGTTTTGATTTCATTAAAGTCAACGCCGGAATATTTCTTGACTGCATCCAGCATAGTAATTCTTTCAAAGGGCTTTCCTAAATCCATTTCGATGCCATTATAGGTAATTTTGGTGGTACCAAGCACCTTTTCAGCAACGTAACGATACATATTTTCTGTCAGATCCATCATGCCGTGATAGTCGGTGTATGCCTGATAAAGCTCCATCAGGGTAAACTCCGGGTTATGGCGTGTGTCAAGTCCTTCGTTCCGGAATACACGGCCGATTTCATAAACCCGTTCTAACCCGCCTACAATCAATCTCTTTAGATAAAGCTCCAGGGAAATTCTCAGCTTGAAGTCTTCGCTCAATGCGTTAAAATGTGTTTCAAACGGACGTGCAGCCGCACCGCCGGCATTTGCAACCAGCATCGGGGTTTCTACTTCCAAGAAGCCCTGGCCGTCCAGATATTCTCTGATTGCACGGACAATTTTACTTCTGATGATGAAGGTCTTTTTCACATCCTCATTCATAATCAAATCAACATAACGTTGACGGTATCTCATGTCGGTGTCAACAAGACCGTGGAATTTTTCCGGTAACGGTAACAGAGATTTGGAAAGTAAGGTTACCTTTTCTGCACGGATTGAGATTTCGCCGGTTTGTGTGGTGAATACCTTTCCCTCAACACCAACAATATCGCCGATATCATATTTTTTGTAGATAGCATATTCGTCTTCGCCCAGGATGTCTTTTTTTACAAAAATCTGAATCTGACCGGAGATGTCAGCAACATGACCGAAGCTGACCTTACCCATTCCACGCTTGGACATCAGACGTCCGGCAATGGAAACGGTGGTTTCTTCCAATGCATCGTAGTTTGCTTTGATTTCTTCCGCTTTATGTGTGCGGTCAAATTTTGTAACCTCGAACGGATCACGTCCGTTTTCCTGCAATTCGGTTAATTTGTCTCGTCTGATTTGCAACAGTTCCGAGAGTTGTACTTCTTGATTTTCCATTTGTAAAAGTTCCTTTCCTATATATTAGATATCTTCTTGTCCGATTGGAGCAACATCTGAGGAGACGTTCTTATCAATCGGCTGATAGCGAATGCCAATCTTTACTTTTGCATCGGTGTCCTTGAAGAGAACCAGGTTAATACGGGTGTTTCCGCATTCCCAACCGGTACGGTACATCATTCTGCCCTCGTCTAATGCTTTTGCACATTCGGCGATATCTTCGCTGGTTGTCTGACCTTCACCCCACTTTTTTTCGTTATATTTGGGAGTGCCGTATTTTTCGGTATATTTAGTCTGCAAACCGGTGTAATCTGCAATGTAGTCTTCAGTTTTATTGTGGAAATGGGTGGTGTAGTATACGCATTGAACCAATTTACCTTCTTCCAGAGTATATTCCGATTCTGATTCAAAACCGCCGACAATCAAGTCCGCATAGCGGATGACTCCTTCGGCAACTGTTTTGTAACCGTTACCCTCGCTATGTGTGATATCTGAAAGGCTCATACCCCATTTCATGCCCCGAAAATCTCTTTCGTCCGGAGCAATGGTCGGAACCGGAGTTGCGGTCGGCGCAGTACCGGCAGAAAATCCGTCGCCGGTATCCCCTTCTATGTAAACTTTTTCTCCGCCACCGCAGGATGCTGTCAACAGCATGGCAGCGAGTGCAATGGCAATCCATGTTTTTTTCATAATATTCATTCCTTTCTGTTACGGAAGAATCAGACTTCCGCCAACGTCCATAATATAATCTCCGCTTCTGAGAAGCTCTGCAAAGGCGAAGTTATCTTCAGGTAATTCTTTTGCTCGCAGGGCAATGATACCTGCTTGTCCGGGGTGATGAAAATCGGTACCGCCGATTTTTAATAAACCGTTTTCTTCTGCATAACGGGATGCCGTGCCGACATTGGCATTGTGTCCGGGATGCAGATTGAAGGCTTCGACACCGTCTATCAATGAAGGATCCCAGACGGTACAGATAGCGCGGTACGGATGTGCCTGAAACAGAATACTTTTTTCGGATTTTATGTTCCGGTAAAAGTATTCTTCACCGTGTTCCAATGCCTCGTATGCCGACTTTAACATATCACGGTCTACACCGTAGAGCAGATAGTCGTTTAAGTTTTCGGTAAATCGAAGCTCCGCCCCCAGATAAACCTTGATTCCTTCTTTTTCTCCGATTGTACGGCAGGTTTCGTAATCCCTCAGGTAAAAATCAAGCATTTCATCGAGGGTTTCGCCTTGCAGATAATCCTTCATAAAATGATTAGTAATCACAATGGCGTGATATCCAAGCTCTTTATAACAGGCAATCATTTCTTCCGGAAGAATCTGACTGCAGGTGCTGACCGGACTGGTGTGTGCGTGCATTTCAATCCGATACGGATATTCTTTCATCAGCAGTTCCTTTTGCGTTGGCATCGGTAACACTACCTTTCTTTACAATCCTTTTATCCCTAATAGTATACCACTTTTTTTTCAAAATGTCTATCCTAAATCAAAAAAAAGCCGAAATGCTAAAAAAAATCTGAAATAACTTGACTTTTTTTGGTTGATACATTAAAATAAATAGAGATATGAAAAATGCCCCCGTAGTAAAGAGGATATTACAAGCCCCTCCTAAGGGTTAGTCATCGGTTCGATTCCGGTCGGGGGTGCCAGAAAAAACGACTTGTCGAACAAGTCGTTTTTTCAGTTATATTTGCCTTTGGCAAGTTTTATTGCTACGCAGTTTTATTCGGCTTATGCCGAGTGATATTGTGCGTTGCACAGTTAAAGGCAAATATACTATCACTGAAACCGCTGGGTTTCAATATCGTTTTTGATTTATCAAAAATATCACTCCATCGAAGATGGAATATCACTAAAAATTGCGTCATCTAAACCATTCGACTCTTTCCCGGAACGTTCGTGTTTTCTATTTCATAAAAGAAATGCCGGGATTGCCTGACAACCATAAGGTTTCATTTTCAAAAAAACTATTGAAATTTCCCGGCTTCTTTGTTATAATAACAAAGGTTGATGCCTGATGAGTTGAACCAGGCAACAAGATAACAAAAAAGGGGAAATACCAATGACAAAGAATTTCAAGAAAACAAAATATTCCTGTTATTTTACATATGTGGCGATGTCGTCTGTGTTCAGTCTGCCACCGATGCTTTTTATGACATTCCGGGAGACATTTGGAATCTCTTTTACGCTATTAGGAACACTGGTGTTGACAAATTTCTGCACGCAAATGTTGATTGATTTGATTTTCACCTTCTTCTCAAAGCATTTCAATATTCATAAAACGATAAAAGCAATGCCGTTAATTACGGCGTTAGGATTGACAATTTATGCGCTGATACCGACCTTTTTGCCGCAGTATGCTTATGCTGGGCTATTGGTTGGAACGATTATTTTCTCGGTTGCCGCTGGTCTTTGTGAGGTGTTGATGAGTCCGTTAGTGGCGGCGATTCCGTCAGATAATCCCGAGCGGGATATGAGTATGTTACATTCGCTTTATGCCTATGGTGTGGTAACGGTTGTTCTTGTCAGCACAATCTTTTTCCGGTTGTTCGGGACAGAAAAATGGATGCTCCTTACCTTGTTCTGGGCAATCCTGCCGGTGATTTCGTTTGTTCTTTTCTGCACCTCGCCGATGCCGGAAATGACCGTTTCGCATGGCTCGGAGGGTGACAAAAAAAGCAGTAAAAAGCTTGGTCTTGCACTTTGTGTTGCCTGCATTTTTTTGGGAAGTGCCGCAGAAAATTCCATGACGAACTGGATTTCGGGATATATGGAAAATGCCCTGCAGATTTCCAAAGCAGTTTGTGATGTGCTTGGCATGGCGATGTTTGCAATTCTTCTGGGTCTGGGTAGAAGCTGGTATGCAAAATACGGAAAAAATATTTCCAATGTTTTGCTGATTGGAATGATTGGTGCGACAGTTTGCTACTTTGTGGCAGGCTTGAGTCCAAGTCCGGTGCTTTCTGCATTTGCTTGCATTCTGACCGGTTTATGCACATCCATGCTCTGGCCGGGAACATTGATTCTGATGGAGGAAAAATATCCGAATCCCGGTGTTGCTGCTTATGCACTAATGGCGGCAGGCGGTGACTTTGGCGCATCAATCGCACCGCAATTGTTGGGAATTGTCACCGATAAGGTTTCGGAAAGTAATCTGGCAATCGAAATCGGAAACGCACTTTCTTTTTCTGCAGAGCAGGTCGGCATGAAAGCCGGGATGCTGATTGCAGCGTTGTTCCCATTGATTGGAATTGCAGTAATCATCTATATCAAGCATTTTTTTGCAAAGCAACAAAAGAAATAAGCATGGTCTGATTCCCTTGGGAGAACGAGGGAATCAGATTATTTTTGATTTTTTTGAATATTATAAGAATTTCTTGAGAAAAATATTGTTGACAAAAACATATATTTTTGCTATAATAACAATGGAGACTCGGTTTTTTTGGAAAGTCTGAAAGGGAGAATGCGTCGTGGACTGGAAGCGCATTTGAGATGAGTAGTAAGCTTGGGAACACTCCATTTTCTTTAAAATTTTATAGGATAAAAAGAGGATACGGTTTTTCGTATCAATGCGGGTGGCACCGCGGGTTAATTTGTTTTACTCGTCCCGGGAATATTAAATTCCTTGTGGACGTTTATTTTTTTAAAATTAGGAGGTAGAAAGCAATGTACAGAACACATATGTGTAATGATATCCGTGATTCGCATATCGGCAAGACTGTTCAACTTGCAGGTTGGGTGGATGTCGTTCGTGACCATGGAGGAGTCATTTTCATTGACTTGCGTGACTATACCGGCGTAACGCAGGTAGTCATCCATCAGGAGGAATTATTAAAGAATGTCAACCGTGAAACGGTTATTTCAGTAACAGGTACTGTTGAAAAAAGAGATCCTGATACCGTAAATACAAAAATTGAGACCGGCTATGTGGAGCTGGTTGCAACAGAACTGCAGGTTCTTGGAAAGAGCAAAAATATGTTGCCGTTTGAAGTGAGAGCATCCAGACAGAGTAAGGATGAACTCCGCTTGAAATATCGCTATCTTGACCTCCGGAATCCGAAGAATCATGAAAATCTGGTGATGCGCTCTAAAATTATCCGTCATCTGCGGAACAAGATGGAGGATAAGGGCTTTTTAGATATGCAAACCCCGATTCTGACTGCATCTTCACCGGAAGGAGCACGTGACTTTTTGGTACCAAGCCGTAAGCATCCGGGCAAGTTCTATGCTCTGCCGCAGGCACCGCAACAGTTCAAGCAGTTGTTGATGGTATCCGGATTTGACCGCTATTTCCAGGTTGCACCGTGTTTCCGTGATGAGGATGCCCGTGCAGACCGTTCTCCGGGCGAATTTTATCAGCTAGACTTTGAAATGGCGTTTGCAACGCAGGAGGAAGTTCTGGATGTTTGTGAGGATGTCATCTATGACACCTTCAAGACATTTTCCGATAAAAAGGTGACAGAAAAACCGTTTCGCCGCATCACCTATGCGGATGCGATGATGAAATACGGTTCCGATAAGCCGGATCTGAGAAATCCGCTGATAATCTGTGACCTGACCGATTTCTTTGCGGATGTTGACTTCCCGGCATTCAAGGGAAAGCCGGTCAGAGGTATTGTGGCAGACTGTGCCGGAAAATCGAAAAAGTTCTTTGAAGATTCCCTGAAATTTGCAACCTCTGCTGAGGTTGGTCTGGGCGGACTGGGATATATCACACTCAAGGAGGGCGTTTTTGCAGGCCCGATTGCAAAGTTCCTGACCGATGCGAAAAAGGAAGAAATTATTGCGTTGACCGGGGTTAAGGAAGGCGAAACCTTGTTCTTTATCTGTGATGATAAGAAAAATGATACTGAGAAAAAGGCAGGACATATCCGCACCTGGCTTGCAAAGAAGGAACAGCTCGATTTGATTCGTGACGATGCCTTTGAATTCTGTTTTGTTGTAGATTTCCCGATGTATGAAATTGATGAAGAAACAGGAGATACTATCTTTACGCACAATCCGTTCTCTATGCCGCAGGGCGGTATGGATGCGCTTCTGAATAAGGAGCCGACCGAGGTGCTGGCTTACCAGTATGACCTGGTTTGTAACGGCATTGAGCTTGCATCCGGAGCGGTGCGTAATCATGATGTAGATGTGATGAAGAAGGCATTTGATATTGCCGGATATACCGAGGATGAGCTCAGAGCTCGTTTCAATGCACTTTATAATGCATTCCAGTACGGTGCACCGCCTCATGCAGGTATGGCACCGGGCATTGACAGAATGGTAATGCTGCTTACCGATGAGGAAAAGATTTTAGATGTTATTGCATTCCCCTTGAACGGAAATGCGCAGGATTTATTGCTTGGTGCGCCGGGTGAGGTTACCAATCAGCAATTGGAGGATGTACATCTGCTTGGAAGCGGTAGTGCGATTGCGGGCAGAGCTTCTGCAACCGGTGCGGCGAAGCAGGCGCAGGGCAAGCGCTCCACTTTCGCAAATGCACAACAGTTGAATCAGATTTCTCTGACCGACGAAGAGGAAGCTCTGATGCAGGATATCTTCAAGGCAATGGCTGAAAAAGAAGCATTACTTTCTAACGTTGATACAGAAAATGTGGAAGAAATGGTTCATGTAATGCCGATGACGAATGTACTGCGTGAGGATGAGCGGAAACAGCCGTTCTCAAGAGAAGAGCTCTTAGAGGGTGCGCCCGAGCGTAGTGATGAATGCTGGCAAGTGCCGAGACTGGTAAAGTGAGGTGTGTAGAATGAAATATTATGCAGCACAGTTGTGCGAAAAAGGAACGGTTGCCGTGGATGATACCATCCTTGTAAAAGGAGCGCAGACCGCAGCCGGTTCCCGTATATTAAAGGATTTTAAGTCTCTGTTTAGTGCAGAGGCAGTTACCCGATTGGAAAACAAGGGATATTCCGTTGCAGGAAAAGCACATGTCGGTGAATTTGGTCTTGACCTTGTGGGCGAGTTTTCATACTATGCAGAGCCGGCAACCGAGTTAAAAGGTGCATCGGCAGAGCTTGTTGCCAAAAAAGAGGTAAAGGCGGCATTGGGTGTTGATATGAATGGCGCTCCCAGACGTGCGGCTGCATTATCCGGCGTAGACTTTTTAAAACCGACCTATGGTACCGTATCCCGTTACGGGGTTGTTTCCTGTGCCGCATCAGGAGAGCAGTTGGGTGTTTATGCAGAAAATGCAGCCGGCATTCAGGAAATCATGAATGTTATTGCAGGACATGATGCAAAGGACGGAACCAGCCTGCGGAATGAAAGCTATGACTATAGCATTGCGGAAGATGTTTCAGGAAAACGTGTATGTATCGTGAAGGAACTGCTTGAAAAAGCTGACGAAGATGTCAAAGCACGTGTTCTTGCATTTGCGGAAGCGCTCCGTTCAAACGGTGTTGTAGTAGAGGAAATTTCTTTGGATATTTTTGATGTGGCAAATACTGCATGGCAGATTCTTATGACCGCAGAAACCTGCAATAATGTTTCCCGTTATGACGGTGTAAAGTTTGGGCACCGTGCGGCAGAGTATAAGAATATTGATGAATTATATGTGAATTCAAGAACGGAAGGCTTCAATTTCCTGACGAAGGCAGTGATTCTTTACGGCTCAGATGTTCTTTCCAAGAACCGTTATCAGGCTTGCTATGATAAGTCGCTCAGAATCCGTCGTGTCGTGATGGAAAAGGTGGAAGCTCTGATGAAAGAATATGATGCAGTGCTTTCTCCGGTATGCAGTAAGACTGCTTATGAAGCATATGACATTCATGATGCATTTACCAAGGTATTTGCAGAGAGTGTATTCACAGCTGTTGCAAATCTGATTGGAACACCTGCTCTGGTAAGTGGCGGAGTTCAGCTGATGGGTAAGCATTTTGGAGAGAGTACCCTGCTTAGCCTTGCAGACAGCGTGGAAAGGAAAGGTGAATAAGCATGAAGTATGAATTGGTAATTGGTCTTGAAACCCATGTTGAATTAAGCACCGAATCGAAAATTTTCTGCTCCTGCGGCGGACACTCTGCGGCAGAGGAGCAAAATGATTGTGTATGTCCTGCTTGTTGCGGTATGCCGGGTATGCTTCCGGTTATGAATAAGCGTGTGGTTGAGCTTGCGGTTACTGCCGGTCTGATGCTCAACTGTAATATCAACAGATACACTACCTTTGATAAGAAGAATTATTACTATCCGGACCTTCCCTGCGCATATCAGATTACGCAGTTGAATCACCCGATTTGTACAGATGGTTGTGTTACCTTGAAAACCTCCGAGGGTGCAAGAGATATCCGGATTAAACAGATTCACATGGAAGAGGATGCCGGTAAGCTGGTTCATGGCGGAAAGTATTCCTATGTGGATTTTAACCGTACCAGTGTGCCGTTGATTGAGATTGTTACCCAACCGGATTTCCGCAGTGCAGAGGAGGTTGTAACCTATCTGAATAAGTTAAAATCCATGTTCCGTTCAAGCGGAATTTCCGAATGTGAAGAGGGTGCAATGCGTTGCGACGTCAATATTTCTGTTCGTCCGGAGGGAAGCACAGAATTTGGTGTGCGTACCGAAATCAAGAACATGAGTTCGTTTGATGCGATTGACCGTGCAATCCGTTATGAGGCACAACGGCATATTGATGCCCTTGAGTTTGAAACAGAGGAGCTGGTGCAGGAAACCAGACGTTTCGATGATGAAAGCGGAAAAACCTTTGCGATGCGGAATAAGGAAACTGAGGCAGACTATCGCTATTTCCCGGATGCAAACCTGATGCCGATTATCATTGATGATGAATGGCTGGAGGAAATTAAAGCAAATAAACCGGTTGCTATTGATGAAAAGGCTGACGATTACCGTGCGGCAGGCATTTCCGATAAGGAAATTGATATGTTGCTTTCCAACCATAAAATCAGCAAGCTTCTGGATGATGCCGTTTTGTTGGGCTGTGATGCAAAGGATACTGCGGCATGGATTCTGACCGATTGTGCAGGCGTTCTGAGAAAGGACGGAAAAACCCTGAACGATCTTACCATTACGGCAGAGAAGCTTTCGGCAATTATCAAAATGGTTGCAGATGGCAGTATCAACCGTAGTGCCGGAAAGAATATTCTTACTGCTGTGCTGGAAGAGGATGTTGACCCGGTGGCTTACTGTAAGGAAAAGGGCTTTGACAGAAAGGTTGACACGTCAGCGATTGAAAGCATTGTTGACAGAGTTGTCGGCGAAAATCCGGATGCTGTGGAAAGCTATAGAAGCGGTAAGACAAAGGCAATGCAGGCTTTGTTTGGTATTTGTATGAGAGAATT
>SVJN01000035.1:0-4918 GCA_015068965.1 Oscillospiraceae bacterium | reverse complement strand
ATCTGCACAACCCTCAATGAAAATCAAACCCTTTCTGTCAGCGAGCAGGCAGGAAGCTGGCTGATACACAATTTTGAACACTCAGATTCTTTCTATGCCGGGCAAGTGCAGTTTGATACGACGGAGAATCTGATGATTCTCAGTGAAAATATGACGGTGGAAAAGTGGAATCTGATGTTGGAAACCTACCGTACCCATATCGGACAAGATGCATACGACGGTGTTATTTTTGCGCATGGAACAGATACCCTGGCATACTCTGCCTCTCTCTTTTCCATGATTCTGAGTGGGACAAGGATTCCGGTGTTCTTTGTATCGGCAAATGCCCGTCTGGACTCGGAATGGTCAAACGGAAATGATAATTTCCGATGTGCGGTAGAGTGCATCTGCAGAGAGATTCCGCCGAATGTTTATGCGGTTTATCGGAATTTGTCTGATGGAAAAATGTATCTGCATCTGGCGTCTCGGCTGGAACAATGCAGGAATTATTCCGAGGATTTTTATAGTGTCGGAGCGGTGGATATCAGCGATATCGGGGAATTGAATTATGCCGGGTATTTTAAAAAGCTGGAGCAGGAATATCCGCAGGAGAAAATCAAGGCTTTGCCGGAGGTTCGGTGCTTGTCTGAGTGTGTGTTACAGCTACAGCCCTATGTGGGGATGAATTACGATGCGTATGATTACAGTCGTTTTCGGGCGGTGTTGCATGGAACCTATCATTCGGGGACTGCGTGTAGTGAAAAAACCGGAGATAGGATAACCTATGGAAAAAATTCCATTCTGCATATGATAGATTTGTGTGCAGAGTCGGGGACTGTGGCGTATTTTTCGCCGTCGAAAAGAACCGGGGAAATTTATGAAACGGTTGGAATCATCGGCAATCATAAGCCGGAATTGGGCGACGGAATTGCTTTTTTGTACGGTTATACGAATGAATTAGCGTATACAAAGCTGGTGCTTGCATATTCTCTTTTTGAGAATCCGCAGGACATCAGAGCATTTTTGAGTACGGAATATAATTTTGAAATAATAGACGAAGGGTGAATGTCAATGACGGAGAAAATTTATGAACATGATTCCTATTGCCGGTCGTTTTCGGCGATTGTAGAATCCTGCACAGAGGAAAAGAGTTTTTATAAGGTTGCGTTAAACAAAACCGCATTTTTTCCGGAGGGAGGCGGTCAGGCGGCGGATTCCGGTACGATAAACGGAAAAAAAGTGCTGGATGTTCAGATGCAGGACGGCATTGTTTGGCATATGCTCAGCGACCCGATTCCGGTTGGGACAGAGGCTCTTTGCGAGTTGGATTGGGATTTGCGTTTTTCCAGAATGCAGAGTCATACGGGAGAGCATATTGTATCGGGTGTGGTTTATCGACTGTTTGGATATCAAAATGTCGGATTTCATATGAGTGAGGCTATCATGACAGTGGATTTTGACGGTGCATTGTCGCAGGAACAGATAGAACAGATTGAACTGCAGGCAACTCAGGCGATTTTTGAGAATGCGCCGATTACGGTATCCTATCCGGCTGAAGAGGAATTGAAAACACTTTCCTTCCGAAGTAAGACAGAGCATAAAGACACCCGGCTTGTAACGATTGAGAATGTTGATTGTTGTGCGTGCTGTGCACCGCATGTGACAAGAACCGGCGAGGTTGGAATGGTAAAAATCATCAGCTTTTGCCCGTATAAGAAGGGGACAAGAATAGAACTGCTTGCAGGCATTCATGCGTACCGGGATTATATGGCATTGCACACCCATACCAAGGGGATGATGGGACTTTTATCGGCTTCCCGGTATAGCGTGCAGGAGGCAGTCAACAAGCAGTATGAGCTGGTACAGGAATTAAGAGCAGAAAATCAGAAGCTATCCAGAAGACTGGCAATGAGTGAAATACAAACCGTTGCGGTGGGTGAGTCGGTATATGCAATTTCCGAAGGATTTTCTCATGACGATATGCGTGCTTGCTCCAATTCCTTGCTTGAGCAGGGGGTAAAAATTTGTATTCTGCTATCACGGGCAGAGGGGGATGATTATCTGTATGTTGTGAGTAGTGCCACAGAGGATATCAGACCGATTGTTCAGCAATTAAATGCCAATTTTTCTGGCAAAGGGGGCGGAAGACCGAACTATGCACAGGGACGGCTGACGGCTTCTTCTGAAGAACTGAAAAATATGGTGGAACAAATCCTGCAGGCATAAGAAGTGAGATAACGAATGAAGATGAAAGGGCAAAATAAATGAATCATAAAGAATATATGTACCAGGGGCTATAGCATTTTACAAATTACAACAAACATATTTACAAAAAAGAAAGAAATGGTATAATGTGAGTGTATAAAAAGTTGTTGGAAATAGATTGAGAAGAGGGATGTCAGATAGAGCAGAATATCTTTCATAAAAGAGGATTATATGGAAGGAGAGTTTGTATGCAAGGCTTGTCGGTTTTTGCCTTTGTTTTGCCCGGTTTGCTGATTTGGGCACAGATATTGGTGTGCAAAAGAAAACAACGTTTTTGTGGGGCAACGGTATTGATATCCTTGGTTGCGGTAACCACAACGATACTTACTTGTGGATTTATCTATGACTTATGTGTCGGTGTGCAGACAAAGGAAACAAAAATTGATATTAAGTATTGTCGTCATGGTAAGTATTGTCGTCATGGTGATTGGTTTATGTTCTATTCTGATCCGGACGGTGAAAAGTATTGGGGTATCGGTGGAATTCATCAGGTGTACGATAGTGATGATACGCCTGTTCGAATTACCTATCTTCCGCATACGAGATTTATACTGAAAATTGAACGGGACAGGGAGGATTCATTGCAGGAACTGGATAAAATGCTGGGTTTCTCAAATCCAAGGTATCGGACAATCTATTCACACCATCCATCCTTTGTAGTTTTGTGTTTGATTGTTCTTTTTTGTAATCTGGTTTATATCGGAAATGAAAAAGTTCCGGATGAGAAAAAGCCATACAAAAAGAAAAAGCTCCGAAGGAACAGATATAAACAAGCAGGAGGAAAATATGATTGAAGAAAAGCTGACGGTATCGTTTCGCTTTGCGGAAAAGACAGATGCCAGAACCATTTTATATTTCATCAGGCAGTTGGCAGAATATGAAAAAATGTCTGATGCAGTCGTTGCAACTGAGGAATTATTAAAGGAATGGATTTTTGACAAGAAAAAAGCAGAGGTTATCTTTGCGGTTGTGGACGGAAAAGAGATTGGATTTGCTCTGTTTTTCCATAATTTTTCTACCTTTTTAGGAAGAGCCGGAATCTATTTAGAGGATTTATTTGTCCTGCCGGAATATCGGAAAAAAGGGTATGGAAAAGCACTTTTAAAGGAGCTTGCCCGTATCACCGTCGAGCGTGGATGCGGTCGGCTGGAATGGTGCTGTCTTGACTGGAATCAGCCGAGTATTGATTTTTACCGCTCGTTGGGGGCAGAACCGCTGGATGAATGGACAACCTATCGAGTGACCGGAGAAACCTTGAAGGAGTTGGCAGAATAGTGAAAAAATGAGGATGCATACAGTTTTGATGCATCCTCATTTTAGTATCTTTGTATTACGAATTTTCTTTTGCGAAATCAATTAATTCATCCACAGTTGTATGTGCCATACAAACAACGGTATCTGCACCGCCGTAGTAGATGGTAACACGACCGGTATCAGCATCGCAAAGTGCCGCACATGGGAACACAACATTCGGAACATCGCCCACCTGCTCGTAAATTTCGGTCGGAGCAAGGATATAAGGTTGTGCACGGTATTTTACCTTCCACGGCTCGTCACGGTCTAAGATTGCAACACCGGCGCTGTAAACATAGCCATTGCAGGAAAGCAGAACACCGTGATAAATCAGGAGCCAGCCTTCGCTTGTCTCAATCGGAACCGGACCTGCACCGATTTTTAATTCCTGCCAACCGCAGGTGGTGCCCATGACGTGCTTGTGATGTCCCCAGAATTCTAAATCGGGGCTTTCGCTGTAGAAAATATCACCGAACGGTGTATGACCGTTATCACTCGGACGGGACAGAAGTCCGTATTTTCCATTGATTTTTCTCGGGAACAAAACGCCGTTTCGGTTAAAGGGCAGGAAGGAGTTTCCTAAATCATAGAAATCTACAAAATCCTTGGTATATGCCAGTGCAACGGTCGGACCGTCTACGCAGTTACAGTAACAGATATAATAAGTATCGTCAATTTTCAGCACTCTCGGGTCATAACCCTTTACCATGGTTTTGGTTCCGTCCTTGCCGATTAAGGAAAGCGGAGTCGGGTCGATTTCCCAATGGATTCCGTCCTCGCTGAAGCCTCTGTGCAGTCTCAGGATTCTTGCTTTATCGTCGACACGGAATACGCCTGCAAACTTTCCGTTAAAGGGAACTGCTGCAGAGTTGAATACGCTGTTTCCGTTCGGGAGAATATCCCGTTTAATAATCGGGTTCAACTCAGAACGCCATACCGGGCCGACAGCACCGGGAGTTCTTTCTGCCCAAGGAATGTTGGGCAATGATTGACCGTAAATTTCGTACTTCATGTTTTTCATCCTTTCTTTTTAGAAAAATTCATACTAATATTATACTATATATTTTTGAAATTTTCCATATAGAATCCTGCTATTTTTTTAAAAAAACATGAAAATCCTGCTATTTTACTCGAAAAATTAGTAGGCATCCCGTTCCATAACGGTCTTTTTGAGTGCCGGTCTCAGACGGTTGAAGTATTCGGAATGTCCGCCAATCCGGATAATCAAATCCTCGTGGCGTTCCGGATGTACCAGTGCATCCTGCATATCCTCCTTGGAAACGCAGGTGATTTGTATCTGCATTCCGCCACGTTCAAAAAAGCTTTGCATCAGAGGTTTAAAGCCCCTTTCCATCGAGTTTTTCTGCAGACGCAGATTCAG
>SVJN01000034.1 GCA_015068965.1 Oscillospiraceae bacterium | reverse complement strand
TCCCCTACAATAAAATTACATCGGTTAGTTTTGGAACAAGATATGTGAAAACTTTTTCAAAATATATATAGTTTTTAGCTATGATTTGATACTAACTATATGGATATGTCGAATTTTGTTGAAATAAAAAAAGCCTCCCCTGTGTAAGGGGAGGTGGGGTTGCAAAGCAAACCCGGAGGGGTTGTAAATTAAAGGTAACAACAATCCCTCAGTCAGCTACGCTGACAGCTCCCTTTACACAAGGGAGCCTTTGAAAGGTTGCATCTAAACCTTATGTGTCGCAATTAGGGAGATTGTATCAAAGGCGATCAAAGAATTAAGCCGGAAGGCAGCAATTACATCAAATCAATAGATTTTATAAGCAACAAAGGAGTAAACAATGGATTACATACTGATATTTATAATGTGCGTATTAGCAACCGCAAAAATGAGCTTTCAGACTGCGTTTGGAAAGCATTCTGTAAAAAACTCAACCGATGCGCTCACCTTCAATCTATTTGTGTTTATCGCTTCGGCGTTATTATTTCTGCCGGAGGTGTTCGGATGTTCACCTGCGGTGTGGGTGTACAGCTTAGTGGGGGCAATCTTTACGGTTGCGTATCAGCTGGTATACACGAAGGCGTTATCAATCGGAAATGTTTCTCTGACGGTGCTGATTATGAATTTCAACATGGTGGTTTGTGTGTTGGTATCTTATCTGTTTTTTCATGAGCCGATATCCCTGCTTCGCTTTTTGGGAATCCTGCTTACAGTAGCATCGTTTATTATATGTAACGGAGCAGGGACGAAAGAGCCGATTGATAAAAAATGGCTGCTTTTTGCAGTGCTTTCTATGCTCGCAACTTCTGGCGGTTCTATCGTATCAAAATTTCTGAGCCGGTCACCATACAACACAGAAACAAAAGCATATGTTTCTGCCCTTTATATCCTTGCGACGGTGATTTCCCTTGCAATCTACCCCATGATGTCGAAAAAGGAAACAAGAACCTTCAAAATCGGAGCGGGTGTAATCAAATATGCCATTGCCGTTGGAATCAGCTTAGCTTTGTTTCAGGCAGTTTATAACTACGGAATGGCCCGCATTGACGGAACGCTTCTTTTTCCGGCAGAATCAGGCGGTGCAATTATCTTGTCCACACTTGCCGGGGTGCTGATTTTTAAGGATAAGCTTACCAAAAGGCAGATGCTGGGTATGGCGGTAGGAATCGTCGCATTGGTGGTAATGAATTTTTAGGATGAGGCGTGTATTGAATGAATTTATGTAGTGAAATGGAAAATACAAAAGAAGTTGATTGTACAAGCTACAGCAGAAAGGAAGTTTAAAATGAGTAAAATTTTAAAACTATTAGAGACAGTATTGGTGTTTTTGGCACTTATGTTTTCAATCACATTGATTTGGTATCTGGTTGAGGCTTGTTCCGATGCAGGGAATGGTGCAAATCTTAGCTATTCTGCATTTTTACTATATTTATTAGGCTATGGTGAACTGGAGGTATCCGGCACATATACGAAATTGATATTCACATTTATAGCAATATTAGCGTTAGCGTTGATGTCCTCTGTATTTACCGTTAATCTTTTTGATTGGAGGAGTAAGCTGATTTTGTATCCTGAAATGATAATTCAAAAAGATGAGAATGAGAAATACCATGCAGCTGTAATTGTAAAAAGCAAGCATAAAGATATATATAATATGAGATTCCGATTGATTGTAGATACAGCAAGTGGTACGTTTTCTGAAGAAAAGGAAGTTCCTTTCATCCGGCAGGGAGGGACGGAAGGGGTTTGCTTCGGAGTGGAGCCGGGGGCGGTTATTTATAAGTATTTCCGTTCTTTATTTCTTGATGATACCTATGAACCGATGTTGATATTGACAATTATATATACAGATATCAGGTCGGGTCAGGATTACACGATTTGTCAAAAGTTCCAGTATACAGGTGACAAAAAAGGCAATATATCAATGTGTGGTGATGAAATCTTTGATGTCCGGAATATTTCCCCCAAAACGCTTGCGTTGATGACTGAACATAATGATAATAAAACAGCGAAAAATCTCAGGGGATATATAGAGGAGAATATATTCGAAATAGATTTAGAAAAAGCAAACCCAATTAATTCGGATGAAATTGACTTAATTCATAAAGTAAATCACCAGAAACAGAAAAGTGTTGTTGCAAATATCCATTTTGACCCCGCCAAGACATATCGTAGTGATGACTTTGCAATGCTTTGTATCACGTCACCTTTTGGAAATGACTGGACAAAATATTATGACTTGAATTGTGCTTTTAATTTTGAGATAAATGTTTCGAAGGGGATGTGTGTTGTTCTCGAATTAAAAAATACAAAGGGTGATTCTATCATTTCTCCTGAACCTGTTTTTGACGGCAAGTCATCTTACAGCTTTAAAATGAAAGCTTGCAGGAAAGAGGAATGGAAAAATGTGAGAGAAATTTGTTTTACGGTGTTCTATGGCAATATGAAAAACAAAACATTAAAAGGTTCGTTTGAATTATCTAAGTGTTGTCTGGAAATCATGTGATGTCTTTCAGCCGGAAAATAGAGAAAACAGATTTTTTAGGAGGTTTTTATGATACTGAATCTGATATACGGAGGCATCCGTTCGGGAAAAACAACGCTCTTAATTGATTTCATGAAGCGGACACTTGCCAAGAATCCGGGTGACCGTTGCATCTACATTGTCCCTGACCAGCTTTCCTATACGGCAGAGCAGATGCTAAGCCGTGCGTTAGGCGGCTTAGGCATCAACGGCATTGAGGTTCTGACCTTTTCACGGTTTTTATATCGGTTTTTACACACCGATTCTGCACGGTACTTAACCCCATCCGGCAAGCAGATGCTTATCTGGCGTGCGATTGCAGAGCAAGAAGCATCGGAGCATCGCATTTTTTCTGCCTGCCTGGACAAGCCGGGCTTTGCTGGCAAGGTAGCCGGATTGATTTCGGAAATGAACCGGTATCTGATTACGCCGGAGGTATTATATGAAAAAGCAGAAACGTGTCCGGAAGGGCTGTTACGGGAAAAGCTGTTTGCCATTGCAGACATCTATCAAAGCTACCGCAATCTGATGTCGGGACGTTTTTTAGACAGCGAGGAGGATTATCAAAGATTAGCAGAGAAAATCCGTTCCTCAGAAGAATTTTCCCACATTCATATTTTCTTAGACGATTTTTCTGACTTTTCACCCAGTCACTATGCAGTATTAGAGGCTTTGATGACTTCTTGCCCGGCAGTACACATCAGCCTTTCGATGGAGCCGGGAGCGGAGGCGGACGGTGTATTTTCTCCGGTGGTTCGTACCGGGAAGAAGCTGTTAGAAATGGCAGAACGTCACGGTATCCGGGTGTTAAACCAGCAAGCAACGCAAGAACCAAAGCTGGGGGCAGAGTTTGCACATCTGCAGGCAAATTGGGAGCATTGGGAGGAAAGCTTCCCGGAAGAAGCAGGTGGAATTTCAATCTTCCAGGCAAAGGATTGCTACTGGGAGGTGGATTGGCTCTGCCGTGAAATTTTAAAGCTGATTGACGAGGGCAAGCGGTACCGGGATATCCGGGTTCTTTGCGGGAACGAGGATGCCTATCACCATATCATAGAAGCGGTCTTTTCGGATTATGGAATCCCCTATTTTTCCGACCGCACCATGCCGATTACCGAGCATCCGATTGTGCTGACGGTGTTGGGACTCTTTGCCATCCGGAAGGAAAACTGGAGCTACGAATCGGTGCTGCAATATCTGCGGTGCGGATATGTCTACACCAAGGAGGAGGGCAAGGTACGCCCTCTGAATCGGTTTTTGATTGACCGGCTGGAGAATTATGTTCTGCAGTACGGCATCCGTGGTAAAAAACGCTGGTGCAGTGAGTGGAGCGGTGAGCAGGCAGGGATTTTTGATTCAGTTTTAAAGGAGGAGCAAAAACATCCGGATATTTCGGACATCGAGGCACTCCGTCAGGAAATTACCAAGCCATTGGAAACCTTTTACAACAGTACCTCGGGAAAACGGCGTGTGCGTGAGATTGCCGAGGCATTGTATCTGTTTTTATGTGATATTCACCTCTATGAAGGTCTGCAAGGGGAGATTGCGAAATTTGACGCATCGGGCAAGCGGAACGAGGCGGAGCAGTTTGCACGCATCTGGAATCTGTTAATGAGTGCCATCAATCAGACGGTGGTTACCTCGGGAGACGAGCAATGCAACGGCGAGGAATTTTGCGAAATGCTCAAAAACGGACTGGAAATGGAACAGATTGCCATCATTCCCTCGGGACTTGACCGGGTGACGGTGAGCAGTCTTTCAAGGAACAGCTTCCCGTCCGAGCCGATTACCTTTTTTGTCGGTGCGTTGGAGGGCTGTATTCCGAGTGAAATTGAAGATGACGGCTTGTTGTCGGATCAGGATCGTATTTATCTGGAACAGGTGCTTGCCGATGACGGACTGGAACTGGCAAAGGACACGCAAACCCAGAGCGAGGGCGAAATGTTCAAGCTCTACCGTGCGATTTTCTCAACCACAGAGCGGGTATATTTTTCTTATCCGTCCCTCACCGCAGAGGGAGAGAGCAATCAGCCGAGCGGATTTTTGCGTGATTTGAGACAAATGTTCCCGAAGCTTTCCTATGGGGATAATCTGAGAACAGAGGGCGGAGAAACGCATTTTTATTCCAAAAAGCACGCATTCTCTGCCATGATGCAACAGCTATCCAATCCGGACAAGGAGCGAAAAACCGCATGGCAGGAATTCCGCCGTATGTGTGAGTCGGACGGGGATTGGGAGGAGGAGCTTTCTTTGTTCCGGCTTGCCGAGGGGTACAAGAAAACCCCGGCACAGCTTTCGCCGGAGGCGGTGCAGACACTTTATCGGGACGAGCATAGCTATAGTGTGAGCCGTCTGAATGTATATGCCGAGTGTCCGTTTGCCTACTTTGTGCAGTACGGACTCCGTGCAAAGGAGCGGGAAATCTGGCAGATTCATAAATTTGATTTAGGAAGCCTGACGCATTGGGAGGTCTGCAAATACTGCGAGGAGGTCGCAGGCGATGCCGAAACGATTGCCGAAATCCGGAGCCGTTGGTGCAATCTGACCGACGAGGAAAACACCCGGATTCTTACCGATATCTGCGAGGATATCGCAAAAAGAGTTCTCCCGGTACTGCACCGGAACCGGGAAAAGGTGGCGTTCTTTATCCGGAGAATGGAAAAGACTCTAAAGCGTGCCGCACGCACGATTCGCATGAGTATGATACGGGGACAGTTTACCACGGTACATCAGGAGCTGGAATTTGTGGTGGATATTTCCTGGAAGGGGCAAACGGTCGGAATGTCGGGAACCATTGACCGGCTCGACTTGGCAGAAATCCCCGAACAGAGGATTGCCCAGCTTCGTGTCATTGACTATAAAACCGGGGAAAAGCAGTTGGATATTATTTCGATTGCAAACCGGAAGGATTTACAGCTTGCTGTCTATGCTTTAGCGGCGCTTGAGCTTTACAAATCCGGCACAATCCGGGATGCAAAGCCGGATTTTGAGCCGGAGATTGCCGGGATTCTCTACAGTAGTGTCCGGGATGATATGGTTTCCTGCAAAACAGAACAGCTTGAGCAGGCAGAGTCGCTTGCCAACAAGAAGATGCGTTTGCAGGGAATGCTGGTTATGGATGAGGATGAAACCCTCCCCGAGACGGTGGCACGGCAGGATAGCACCCTGATGCCGGGCGGAGCAAGTGAGTTTTTGAGGCTTGCCCTGACCAAAAACGGAACGGGTTTAAATCATCAGTCCTCTGAAACGGTGGAAAAAAGCAGGTTTTTACGTCTTCTGCAGTTTGTCAGAAAAACCGTTATCAATTTAGATTCAGAAATTTATCAGGGAAGAATCGCCGTCTGCCCAACTCAGACTAAGGGAAAAAGCCGTTGCAGCTTCTGTAAGTTCAAGGAGGTCTGCTTGTACGATGCAAGACTGGACGGTTGTGCGAATGTAGCACAAACCAAGGAGCAGGCATGGGAATTGATTGATTCTCAGGATACAGACGGAGGAAAGGGGGAGACAGAGCATGGCTCGTAACTGGACACCGGAGCAACGTGATGCAATCTACACCAAATGGATTGCAGAGGGGAAAAGCTCCAATATATTGGTCAATGCCGCCGCAGGCTCGGGAAAAACGGCGGTATTGGTTGAGCGGATTATAGAAAAGCTTTCTGAAAATGAAATAGACCAGACGGTGACCGATTTAGACCGTCTGTTAGTGGTGACCTTTACCAATGCCGCCGCTGCAGAAATGAAGGAACGAATTTCTGCGGCAATCCGGGAACAAATCCGAAAGGCGGAGAAGGAGAAGGACTACACCAGAAAGCAGTATTTAAAAAAGCAGGCAGGGCTATTGCATTCTGCCGATATTACTACCATAGATGCCTTTTGTATGCGGATGGTACGGCGATATTTTCATCTGCTGGGAATAGACCCGAACTTTAAAATTGCCGGGCAGGAGGCGGTGCTTCTGCAGGACGAGGTTATGGAGGAGCTGTTCGACGAATGCTATGAAAAGCAGGACGAGGGCTTTTTCCGGCTCTTGGAATGCTACTCGGAAAGTCGGGACGATGCCGGACTTTCGGAGCTGGTGCTGCAATTGTTCCAATTCACCCGGTCTCTGCCCAATCCGGAGGAGTGGCTTCTGATGCAGGCTGACCGATTTTTGCAGACCGGGGAGGAAAACCCCTGGTTTTCGATGCTTTATTCCGAAGTCATCCGTTATGCCTCGGTGGCAAAGGAAGCCTTGGAGCAGGCATTGTGGCATATATTCACGCATTGCATGGGTGAGGTGGAAATCAACGATTATGTGTCCCTCATTCAAAAAGCACCGCCCGAGGCAATGAACCCGATTTATCTGACCTGGGAATCCTACTACACAGCGGTGGTGCAGGATTATCAGCTTGCCTGCAAGCTTGTGGAGGCAGATTGGGACGAGGGGTATCGTTTGCTTTCGGCACATAGCTTTTTGGGATTGACCGCAAAGCCGGTTTTTCGGGATAAAACCATGCAGATTCAGGACAAGGAAAAAAAGGCAAAGGTCAAGGAGCTTCGGGATGCCGGAAAGGAACTGCTCCAGAAGGCGTCGGCAACCTTGTATCTGCCAATGCCTGAAATTGAAAATCAGCTCAATGGGCAGGTTTATCAGCTTGCGAATGCGTTATGCAGACTGGTGCTTGAATTTGCACGACGGTATGAGGAGAAAAAGCTCTCCCGCAATATGCTGGAGTTTTATGATGTGGAGCATCTGTGTCTGCGGCTGTTCCGGGAGCATCCGGAGGTCAGAGAGGAGCTAAAGGCTCGCTACACCGAAATTCTGATGGACGAATATCAGGACACCAACGGTCTGCAGGAGGCAATTTTCCGGGAAATTTCAACGGGGGACAACTTCTTCATGGTTGGAGATATGAAGCAGAGCATCTATCGGTTCCGAAGCAGTGACCCGACTATTTTCAAGGAAAAAAGTGACACCTATCTGATGGAGGAAGGAGCAGAAAACCGGAAAATTGTACTTTCTGCAAACTTCAGAAGCCGGGGCGAGGTGCTCTCGGCGGTCAATGTCATTTTTGAAAGTATCATGTCAGAGACGGTCGGCGAGGTGGTATATGATAACCAGCAACGTCTGAATCTCGGAAACAAAACCTATGAGCAACACAATCAGGAGTGTTGCCGGGGATATCAGGCGGAGTGCTATCTGTTAGAAGGACCGGTCTCGGAGGCAGTTGAGGTCGATGAGGATTCGGAGGAGGAAGGGGAAGAATCCCTCGATTTAGCAAGACTTGAGGCACGCTTTATTGCCCGGAAAATCAGAGAAATGAAAGAAAACGGTTATCTGGTTCGGGATGGAGACAGCTACCGCCCGATACAGAACCGTGATTTTACCATTCTGATGTCCTCCCACAAGTCGGTGGGTGAGGTATATCAGGAGGAATTGGAGGCAGCAGGGGTTGCCTGCTATGCCGAGATTGGCGGATACTTTGAACGCAATGAGGTGCGGATGGTGCTTTCGCTGATGAAGGTACTGCAGAATCCGCAGCAGGACATTCCTTTGTTGGGGGTTTTGCGTTCGCCTATCGGACAGTTTTCCGATGCGTTGTTATCCCGCATCCGTGCAAGCGGTTCGGGAAGCATTTACAGTGCCTTGTGCCGCTTCGCAAGAAGCGAGGAGGAGGGGGCAGAGCAATGCCGTACATTCTTAAAGAAGCTGGATTCCTGGCGGAATGACAGCCGGTATATGCGTTGTGACCGGTTCTTATGGATGCTTTATGAGGAGACCGGAATCTATAGCTTTGTGGGTGCTTTGCCGGACGGTGCGGCGGCGCAGGCGAATCTGCGTCTGTTGTTTGAACGTGCCGTTGCCTATGAGCAGGCAGGCTATCGGGGGTTGTTCCAGTTCTCCAACTACATGGAACGCCTGCAAATGCGTGAGGAGGACTTGAATGCCGCAAAATCAGTCGGCGAGGAGCATGACGTGGTGCGGATTATGACCATTCACAAAAGTAAAGGTCTGGAATTTCCGGTGGTATTCCTGGCAAGCTGTTGCAAAAAGTTCAACACCCGGGAAAAGAAGCTTGCATTGCATCGCATATTAGGGTTGGGCATTGACTGTTTTGACCTGGAAAAAAGTGTCCGGATTCCGAGTGTTGCAAGCCTTGCAATCAAAGCGCAGAACCGACGGGAGGCAATTTCCGAGGAGGTGCGAAAGCTCTATGTGGCACTCACCCGTGCTAAGGAAAAGCTCATTGTAGTAGGAAGCATCAAAGGTCCTGCCCATGTTGCGGATTCACCCACGCCGATGGGTGCATATCTGCAGAAATGGGATCGGATTTTTCCGGAGGATGGAGGTACAATGAGCGAAACCGATGCCGGTAATGCCAAGTGCTTTATGGACTGGGTCGGACCGGTGGCAAGCCTTTCGGATGTGTGGCACTTTGAGGCGGTTACTTACAAGGCAGAAAAAGCGGAGGCAGAAGAGGCAGAAGAATCGGCAGATGAACAGAACCCCGAGCCGATTGTGGTAGAGCAGGTTCGCTATGCCTATGCAGGCGCTTCCGACCTACCGACCAAGGTTTCGGTTACCGAATTGAAGCAACAAAAATCCACCTTCTCTAATCTTCCGTCCCTGAGTGAACGGCCTGCATTTTTGCAGGAAGAGTCACTCACGGCGACAGAGCGGGGAACGGCAATCCATGTGGCAATGCAGGAAATCCGCCCGAAGGAAGGAATGGACATTTCCTACATCCGCACCGAGCTTACACGGTTAGTGGAGGAGGAAATCCTGAGTCATGAGGAGGTCGCTTTTGTGGAGGCGAAAAAAATTCTTGCCTTTTATGAAAGTGATTTGGGTAAACGTCTGCTTTGTGCAATGCGTGTATGGCGGGAAGCACCGTTTGAAATAGAAATTCCTGCCAAAACATTCTATCCGGATGCACCCGAAGAGGAGCAGGTGATGCTCCAGGGTGTGATAGATTGCTTCTTTGAGGAGGAGGACGGCATTGTTTTACTGGACTTTAAATCGGACTTTTATCGTACCGAAGCAGAAATGTTAGGGAAATATGCCTTTCAACTTGACTGTTATGCACAGGTAATTGAAAAAATGTTACAAAAAAACGTAAAAAATCAATTTTTGTATTTATTTTTTGACGATCATGTGTTACAATGTAATTAGATATGTCGTATCTGATTGAAATATGTATGTTTTAGGGGGATTCAGGTTTGAACGAGAATACAAATAATCAGGAAACTGTAAACAAAGAACAAGAGCATCATTCCTCCGGGAGACATCATTCTTCCGGACGTCATCATCACCATCATCATCACCATTCGTCAAGTTCTAAAAAGACGTCCTATTCTTCCAAGAAGAAGCCGACCTTGACAGAGGAGATTGAAAAGAAAAAGAGAAAGACCCTGTTCAAGCGTGCCGCCTTTATCGGAATTTTTGTTGTGATTGTCGGTGCAATGGTAATTGTAGCTTTGTCACCGCATCAGGAACCGCCGAAGCTTTCACCAATCGGTATGCCGGAGGAGGATACCCTCACACCGGAGCAGGAGATTGAAAAGCTGAAGCTGGAAAATATTGAATTAAAGGCAGAGCTTGACAGCACCAAAAAAGAACTTCATGAGGCGCAGGAGCGGATTGAGGAATTGGAGTTATTAATCTGAACAATAAAAAAATGGGGCTGTTGCGTGAAACATTTTTGTGTATATTTTATTCAAAATTGTAGGGGCGGATACCCACATCCACCAGAATTGCGGGGCGATGTGGGCATCGCCCCCTACAAGAAAATGAATTTTTATACACGATATACGTTTAACGCAACAGCCTCATTTTTTTTCATAGCTTATTGTTGTGGCAATGTTTTCAGGCGGACAATTACTGTTGTGCCCTCGTCGGGGGTACTCAGGTAGGTCAGACCGTAGCCGTCACCATATTCCAGGCGAATCCGTTCATTGACATTCTTGATACCGTAGCCTTTTTTATGCTCGGTTTCTGTTTTCAAGGGGTCAAAATCCATGCCGTGACCGTTATCGGAGATTTCAAACACAATATCGTCCGAATCGTCCCGATAGCCGACAATGCTGATTTTACCGCCGTTATCAATATTTTCAAACCCATGCTTGATGGAGTTTTCCACAATCGGCTGGAAGATAATTTTGAGCATTTTTTCCTCCAATAAATCCTCCTGAATCTTATATTCCACCGAAAAAACGTCAGGAAAACGCATCTGCTCAATGGCAATGTAGCTTTCAACATGGCTGATTTCTTCCCGGACTTTAATCAGATTTTCACCCTTGTGCAGACTGATGCGGAAGAAGTTTGCAAGCTCGCAGACCATGTTGGAAAGATAGTGCTGTTTTTCAATTTTTGCGTACCAGGAAATGGCATCGAGTGCGTTGTAGATAAAATGCGGATTGATTTGTGCCTGCAGGGCAGAAAGCTCGGCACGGCGTTGCTTTTCCTTTTCAATATTATTTCGTTCAATCAGCTGATTGATTTCCGAAACCATTTCGTTGAAGCTATGCTCCAAAGCCGCAGTTTCCCGGAAGGAAAATTCCGGAGATTTTCGGGTTGCGATATCAGAACTGACAAATCGAAGCATCTGATTCTGTAAAACAGAAATGGAGCGGAGCATGGAAAAGGGAATGAAAAGTGCCAGCAAAAGTGCAATCAGAATCGCAAAAATTGCCATTGCGGTGGTTTCAAACTGCAGCATTTCCATTTCCTTGTAAAGCCAACGGTAGCTCATGCGGCTTTGTACCAGCCATCTGCCGTTTGCAGCAATGGTGAAATCAATCGGATGACTGTCGTAGAGGTATTCACCGCTTCGGTCGGAACGTACCGGAATCTGGTCGGTGTTGGTTTCCGGGAAGATGACATACTGCCCTAAATGATTTTTACTGCGGTGACTCATAACGGTATTGTTTACCGTCAGAAAGAAGGTGTTATCCTTTGAGTTCAGCTCGGAGAGCAGATGGTAAATCCGATGCTCCGGAACATACAGATATAAATCAAACTGGACTGCATTGGTACTCATGGTGAATACTCTTGTCGCAAACACCCAGTACCGGGTGCCGGTTTTGTTCTGCACCAGACGGTCGTAAAGGGTGGTGTTGGTATGCTTGAGATTTTTGGAAAAGGAAAGGTCAATGCCGGTAATCTCCTCCTCGTGCTGGCGGATTCGTTCGCCGGATGGAAGCACAATGTCTAAGTTGGCAATCGGCCCGTCCTCACGCAGGTATCGGGTAAGCAGCGGACGGATTCGCTCAGCCTTTTCCTCGGTAGTAAGCGAATTATTTATGCAGACCGAAAACACTTTCCCGTCCGAAAATGCGTAGGCGGGAAATGCCGTAATCTGCTCGATGTAGTGGTTTAAATCGGTCTGCACCATGCGATAAACACCGTCTAAATATTCGTTTAAATAACGGTTAAAAACGGTGTTGTTGATATAGTGGTTTGCCCAGAAGCCGATAATCAGGCAGGGCAGTACCGAAAAGCAGACAATCAAAATGAACAGACGGATATAAAGGGTCCGTCTGTTTTTGAATTGCAACCAGAAATGATTCTTTGTTGTTGATGGCTCTTTTGTGTATTCCGGCTCCTGCGGTGGTTGATAGAGTCGGTCAAATATACGCATCGAAAAGCCCTCCTTTGGACTGTACAGTTGCACAGAGTGGTTATATTGATTATTTTGCTTCCCGGAGCAGACGCTCTAAATGCTCCTTTGAAAAGGTAAACTTATTATCACAGAACTGGCAGGTCAGCTCCGCCTCGCCCTGTTCCCGGATTAAATCCTCAAGCTCCTGCCGTCCGATGGAAATCAAAGCCTTTTCCATCCGTTCCATAGAGCAGGGACAATGATAAACCGGTGTAACGGCATTGTTGTCCATCAGCATATCAAAGCCTTCTGTCACAGAGAAAAGAATTTCCTCAGCGCTCATGCCGTCTGCAAGCATCTGGGTAATCGGAGGAAGTGTGCGAACCTTGTCCTCTAATGCGGCAGCAAGCTCCTCGGTTGCCTCCGGCATCAGCTGGAGCATCAGACCGCCGGCACAGATGGCACGGTTATCCGTTCCGACCAGAACCCCTAAGCTGATGGCGGTCGGAATCTGCTCACTTGCGGCATAGTAATAGGTTAAATCCTCGGCAATTTCGCCGGTTACAATCGGAACCTGACCGATATACGGCTCCTTCATGCCCAAATCACGGATGACATTGAGCTGTCCCTTACCGACAGCACCGCCGACATCCAGCTTTCCTTTTTTATTGAGCGGTAAATCCACAAACGGATTAACGGCATAGCCGCGCACCCGGCTTTGTGCATCGGTCACGGCATACATATTGCCCAGAGGTCCGTTTCCGCGGAACTGGATGGTGATGCTGTCCGTTTCATTCTTCAAGCCTGCACCCATAATTGCGGCGGCGGTCAGCGTTCTGCCGAGTGCGGCAGTTGCCACCGGATAGGAGTGGTGGATTCGCTGTGCTTCATTGACCAAATCGGTTGTGATGGCAACAAACACACGGATGGCACCGTCCATACTGTTGCCCCTTAATAAAATATCTGACATATTAGTTCGCCTTTCTTAATTGTTTTGTGTGATTTTAACCGAAGCATAGACTGTATCCTCCGAAACCGGTGTAGTATTCTCTGCCACAATCAGAACCGGGACGATATGCTCTCCGGCACCGAGTCCGGATAAATCTGCAATCGCCCTTGCCTTTGCAATCTGTGAGGCAGGTCCCTTTAACAAAGTGGTTACGGTAGGGGTCTGAAGTGTTATCTGCATCTTTTCCGGCTTATTCTCGAAGGTAACCGGGATGGTGACCGACTGAATAACCAGCTTTTCGATGTCTGCGGTCATTATCAGCTCTTCGGGCATCGCAGGAACATAGAAGTCCTCCGGCAGAATCGGTTTCATGCTGATTTTCTGATTCTGACCGACCTCAAGCTCTTTCTCTAATTCAATTTCAATGCTGTCGGGTGTCGGTGTGTCTGCCGGAATTCCGACCTCAAGCTTATCGGGTGAAAAGCTTTTGACAACTACCTGATAGTCCTTCAATGCGACTGATTCTGCCAGCGCAAAGGGGAGGGTTACCCGCTTGAACACGGTGTTTGTCACCGGGATTTTTTCAAGACTTGTGGTTACGGTATACTTCGGCGTAACGGTTGCTTTGTTGCTGTCGGTAAAGGTGACCGGATAGTGCTCGGTCGTATCTGCAAGGATGGTATCTACCGGGACGGTAATGGTAGCGGAGGTAATTTTTTCAATATCCTCCTTTGCGCCCGAAATTGAAATTTTCTTTTCTGCCGGTATGGATTGTACTAAAAATTCCTTGTTTTTGTCCTGTCCGGTTTGTATCAGATTGACCGGAACGGTCTTTTTTAATACATCTTCAATTTCTAAAAGATAAGTAGAAACCTTTCGGTCGATGATGCTTACGGCACTATTGGGAATATCATAGGAAATCCGGCGTGTATAGGTGCCGGAGCCGGTGATGTCAGAAAGGTCAACTGTCGCAGTGATATTTCCTAACACACTACGGATGTCGCTCCGTCTGCCACGGATTTTTATTTGGGGGGTAGGGAGCTCCTTCTGATTCACCAAAATCAATTCTTTTGTGCTTAAAGCCGCTTCGCTGGAGAAGTAGACCGAAATTCTGTCTTCATTTATCGTGATATAGGGATCCTCGGCGGTGGTGATTGCAAACCACAAAATCACCGCCATGATGCCGGAAAGAATTTTTAGGTGCATTTTTTTCTCGGTTGATTTTTTATTCATCATTTCGAGCCTCCCTTCCAGAATTTAATCAGAGAGAGTTCTTTATTGCGGGTGTTTGACATTCCCTTAATCAATGCGTGCCGGAGTGTGGCGTCGTTTAAATTTCTGGTCAGTCCGCCCGATACTGCAAGCGAAATGGTTCCGGTTTCCTCACTCACAACAACAACCAGTGCATCCGATGCTTCGGACATTCCCAGCGCCGCACGGTGACGGGTTCCTAATTCACGGGATAAATTCTGATTTGAAGTCAGCGGCAGAAGACAGCCTGCCGTTAAAATTTTGTCCTCCCGGATCACCACCGCACCGTCATGCAAGGGGGTGTTCGGGACAAAAATATTTTCCAGAAGGGCAGAGGTGATGGTTGCCTGCATCAGCGTTCCGGTTTTTATCACATCGCCTAACTTGGTTTCCCGTTCCAATACAATCAGCGCACCGGTCTTTGTGCGGGAGAGGTTGATACAAGCCTCGACAATTTCATCAATGGTATTGTTTTCGTCCTCCTCGGCATCCGACTGCTGAACAAAGTCAATCAGCTTGCCTACCTTGGATCTGCCGACACGTTCTAACATAGAACGTAATTCCGGCTGAAAAATAACCACAATGGCAAACATTCCGACCTGCATTGTGTTTTTTAAAAGAAAATTCATCGTTGTCAGATTCATCCAGGCACTAATCTGCAGGGAGACAAACAGAATAATCAAGCCCTTGATTAACTGCATTGCACGGGTTTCCCGAATCATTTTTAACAGATAATATAAAAGTGCTCCGACCAGAACAATATCAATCAGGTCGGTAATTTTTATTGTGCGGATGAAGTTGGTGACTAATTGTATCATTGCTTCCATGTCATCCCTCCTCAGTAATCTCTTCTTAATTATACTATATAATTTCGGATTTTTCCACCCCCAAACGCATATTTTTTAAATTTTTTTGTTGTTTTTTTATCGTTCTTATGATACAATAGAAACAATCGTAGTAAATTTGTTGCCCGGATGGATGATATAGGATGATATCCGTTATAAATCTGACATCTGTTTTATCAATCTTTTGATTGATGGATGTATATAAATTTTTTTACAATACAAGGAGGAAAAAATATGAACAAGAAACTGTTAAGTCTGCTGATGAGCATTGCCGCAGCAGCAACTGTTGCAAGTGTTTCGGCGGCAAACGAGCCGACCATCCGTGTCAACGAACGTGAACTGCATTTCGAGGATCAGGGCCCGGTTATCATGGAAGAAACCGGAAGAACCTTAATGCCGCTCCGTTTTGTGCTGGAGGAATGTAACGCAACGGTGGAATGGAATGGTGAAACCCAGGGCGTGCGTGTGATTTCTGGTGATAACTTAAAGATTGTTGAGCTGACCATCGGCAGCGATCAAATGGATGTTTACACCTTCAAAACCCTGATTGAGTCAGAAAAAGAGACCGTAACCTTAGAGGAGCCGGCTTGTCTGATGAACAACCGTACCATGATTCCGGTGCGTGCAGTCGTGGAAGCAATCGGTTCCAAGGTTGACTGGGATGCAGAAAATAATCTGATTAACATCACATCCAAGGCTTATATGCGTTATCTGCGTGATAAGGGCTTACTGGATGAGGAATTTAACCCGATTACAACAGAAGAGGGAAAAGAGCCTGCATATGATGCAAAGCGTGATTTACCGGTATTGTCTTTGTCCACCGAGGCAGGCAAGGTAGCAGTTGGCGAAACGTTTGATGTCTATGTAAATCTCACCAATCTGGACAAGGTAGAAGCAGAAAAGAAGCTCTTTACCTCTGTTTCTCTGGGTGTTTTCTATGACGATGAGGTACTCGCTTACGATTCCTACAAGTTCGTAGAGGGAGAGACAGAAAAGGCTGCAATCCTGGATGCATCCAGCGCTAACTTCAAGGGAAGCTGTGTAAAAATTGTTTCCATTGCAAACTACGGCAATGAAGATAAGGTTACTACCGACGGTGCAATCATGAAGCTGACCTTTACCGTTTTGAAGGACGAGCCGACCGAGCTCCGTATTTCTGACCGTCTGACCGACCGTGGTGAGGATACATACTATTATCTGTCTCTTGACGGAAAAGCAGAGACTGCAAAGAAGTTCTCCAATGTCATCGAAACCTACTTAGATACCACTCCGTTGGTAATCAATGCAGCAGAGGAAACCGAAGAAAAGGTTGAAGAAGCAACTGAGGAAGTAACTGAAGAGACTACAGAAGAAAAGACCGAGGAAAAAGCTGAGGAAGTAACCGAAGATAAGACCGAGGAAAAGGCTGAGGAAGTAACCGAAGAAGTGACGGAAGAAAAGACCGAGGAAGAAACCGAGGAAACAACTGAAGAAGTGGTTGATGAAAAATAATTGAATCAATCAATCCGAGATAGGATTGTAGTGAAATGATTTTCGGGACGTCCGGGAGGCCGTCCCCTACATAGATTGTGTTCTCATGATATTATGCGTAACACAGTTTGTAGGGTTCGGCGTCCTCGACGAACCGAATTTTTTTGCTTTATTTGCTACAGCTCCATCTCTTTTTTTGCTCGAAGCTCTAATGTTTCGATGTCATCCGGATTGTAAAAATCGTTATTCCGGATATGTGCAAGCTCGTGACGGAGAAAAATCTGTTGCATCTCATAGGAATAATTTGCATTGATATAAATATTATGGATTCCGTCCGGCGTATCCGAAATCAGCCCCTCTACACTCATAGGGAGGGAGACCACCCGAACAACAATATTATCTTCCAGTTCCATATTCAATCCCCTCCCAACAAAGCTTCAATGACCTTGACCGCACGCTCTACCTCTTGCTTGGTGGCGTTTTTGGTCAGCGAAAAAAGCATTTTCATTTCCGGTCTGGTGCGTAATTCTTCTAAATATGCATTTAATTCCAGGTCCTCGTCCGAAACTGTTTCGTCCCGTCCCATCAGATAGTCGATGCTGACATCAAAATAGTCGGCAATTTTTTCCAGCTTTTCCTGCTTCGGAACAGAAATTCCGTTTTTCCATGCGCTGAAGGTGGTCTGACTGATGCCGGTTTCTTTGGAAACCCGGTAAGCAGTTACGCCATGCAATTGCAGTAATTTTGCAAAAATTTCGTACATAAAACTGTTCACCTTTCATAAAAATTCAATTACTAAAGAAAACTTTAGTAATTTTACTTGACAAACGAACAAATGTGCGGTATAATACTAAAGAAAACTGTAGCAAACAAATGATTTGGTTTATATTTACAAACCAATTCTATCATAAAAAGAAAGAAATTGCAAGTAATTTTTAAATATTCCCGGCAAGACAGAAAGGAGGATCGCAACAGGTCAGCGCAGGGGAAAAGAAAGGAGAAAAAATGGATTTTGAATTTATTGTACAAAAAGACCATCTGCAGGCATATAGCCGGACGGTAGGCTATTCGGGAAATGTCAACAGCTATTGTTGTGTGTTCCGGTTTGATGAAGCCTGGGACGGCATGGCAAAATTTCTGGTTGTTGATATGGGCGACAAGGAATATCTGCAGACAATTATCGACGGGGAATGCTATCTTGCGCAGGAAGCTCTGGCAGAGCGGAATCAGATTCGGCTTGGTGTGTACGGAAGCATCATCGAAAACGGAGAGGAGTACCGCAGAATCAGTACCAATATGGTTATCCTGGATATTGAGGAGGGTGCATTCCGGTCAGCATCTGCCCCCGAAGAACCGCAACCGGAGGTATGGGAGCAGTATGTGGATGCGATGCAGAAGGCAATTGACAAAAATGCTCCCTTCATCGGAGAAAGCGGATGCTGGATGCTCTGGGATGCAGAACAGAAGGCATACTATGATTCCGGTCTGCCTGCCCGTGGAGAACCGGGCGAAAAAGGCGAAAAAGGAGAAAAGGGCAATGCACCGATTCGGGGAACGGATTACTGGACTCCGGAGGATGAGGCAAAAATCCTTGCAGATTGCGAAGAAATCCTAAATCAAAAGGCAGACCGGGAGGAAGGAAAGGGCTTATCCCAAAATGACTTTACCGATGAGGATAAGGAACATCTGGAAAAATTAAAGGGTTCGTATGTATTTATCGGTTCATATGGTGATATCAGAGAGCTACCCGAGGATTCTGCGGAGCTAAATCACTTTTATGTTCCGGTGTTCAACTACATCGGGGAGGAGATTACCTTTACACAACCGTATAATTACAATCCTTATCAAATTACGGTTTTAAAAATCGGTTGCGGAGAAATTTACCAGGGAGCAGAACGTGGATATTTTGAGATTCCGCAGAACGAAGCAATTTTATTCCGACCGGGAACCGAGATTAAAATGCACATGGATGGATCGGCGCAAAGCATTCTGGATACAGTATTCCGGGTTGATTTTTTGCATGAGGAAGAAATCGGCTCTTTGGTGGCAAAGGTCTGGCTTCAGAACACAAAGGAATTTCCGGATTCCTTCAGCTATGTCACCTGCCATCCGACTGCAACCTTCCGTTGTGGGGACAATGTTGCGATTATGGAAGTTGGAGGGAAACCGTTTTATGAGGTGCTGTCCCATGATTATGGCGAGGAAATAAAGGCATTGTCCGATACAATCGGGGATGTGTCCATGGCGCTGGAGGAGCTGATTGCATTGCAGGAGTTCTACCTGGGAGGTGAGGCGGAATGAGCATTTCTGAGCAGTTAAAAACAGCAACAGAAAATGTGCCGAAGGTATATTCTGCAGGTCGTGAAAAGGGCTACTCGTCAGGGTATAGTGACGGTGAGCAGGCAGAATATGACAAATTCTGGGACGCATTGCAAAAAAACGGTACACAGAAAAACTATAAATATGTGTTTGCCGGGAGAACATGGAACCCGGATATTTTCAAGCCGAAATATGATATGAAACCAATAACCGTATTGCAAATGTTTTCTGAGTTTGGTTCAGATTCGGGAAAAAAAACCGATATTGCAGATGCTTTGGAAAAACAAGGGGTATCACTTGATACGAGCTCTGTGACTAACTTTTCTAATTTTGCAAATGGGGCAAATATTACAAGATTTCCGACTATAGATTCACGCTCAGCGACAACACTTTCCAATGCTTTTGCCACATCTGTTTTAGTAACGATAGATGAGTTAATTTTAAAGGATGATGGTACGCAAACGTTTTCCGGTACATTTAACAATGCTTCAAAATTAGAAAATATCGTAATCAGCGGTGTAATTGGTTCTAATATCAGTTTTTCTGCATCAACAAGTCTGACAAAAACCAGTATTATATCAATTGTTTCCGCTTTATCAGAATCATTGACCGAACCCCAAACAATCACCTTGCCAAGTGCCGCAATGAATAAATATTTTAAATCGGCAGACGGAACAGTATATACAGACGAATGGATGGAGTTAATCAGACCAAAAGCAAACTGGCACTTTGCATTTGCATAAAGGAGGAATTTTATGAGAAGCAGACTGATACTATACGCAGAGGAAGGAATGGTCTTAACCGACGGAGAGGTCTTTTGTACCGAAGTCCAGTTGGCAGAAGGCAACCGGGGTGAGACCTTTTATGAAATCACAAAAGAGGAATATCAAAAACGCAAGGACGAGGAAACCGATGTAGAATAATTTTTCTCTTTTGCCTCTTTGCCCAAAAATAACCAAAAACCTTTCAAGATTTTCGTGAGAAAAAGACTTGCAATTTGTCGCAAGTTTTGGTATAATATTCAGAAAGAATGAAACGGTTCGTGGTAAGGAGGAAAATTATGACTGACAAATTTGCAAAAGAAGGCTTGACATTTGATGACGTGCTGTTGGTACCGCAGGCATCGGATTTTACCCCCAATGAGGTAGAGCTCGGAACCTGGCTGACCAAGAAAATTCACTTGAATATCCCGCTGATGAGCTCGGCAATGGATACTGTAACCGAAGCACCGATGGCGATTGCAATGGCAAGAGAAGGTGGAATCGGTGTCATTCATAAGAATATGACCATTGAGGAGCAGGCTATTGAGGTGGATAAGGTAAAGCGTTCGGAAAACGGCGTTATCACCAATCCGTTCAGTCTTTCCGCAGACCATACCCTGCGTGATGCAGATGAGCTGATGGGAAAATATAAGATTTCCGGTGTGCCCATTTGTGACGAGGATAA
>SVJN01000033.1 GCA_015068965.1 Oscillospiraceae bacterium | reverse complement strand
ATTCGTAGTTTGACGGCATAAAAATAAAGAGAAATCCGCATTTTTTTGCGGATTTCTACAAAAATTTGCAAGTTTAAACGTTTTGTAATGCTTGTAAATGCTTATGAAAAGCCGTCAAACGGTCGGTGCATTTTTAAACATCCCCTGGAATAACAAAATTGCTTCCTTAATCCCACGCCCGCAGGCGGGGCTTCGATCAGAAGCTTTTTTACATTCCCCTTAATATAAAATACATCCGAAATATGTCACGGTATTCTGCCCGTTGATATAATTCATTCCACACCGACCGGCAAGGACAGAGACCTCAATACAATAGCTTTCTAACGATGCAATCATTTTATCCGGAAACCGGCATGGACGCTGTTCGCACACAGCACAGGTCTCGCAGATTGTACACGCCCCGGCACCAAGCAGTAAATAATTTTCAAGCTTCTCCACACACAAGCCCTGCACTTCTTTTACCAGCTGCTGAAAATGCTGTTTGCCTGCAATCATCCCTTCAAAGTCAAAGGAGTCCTCCAACGGATAAATTTTCTGAAACACCAGAATCTTCTCATAGCCTTTTGCTTTTTTGATTAAATCCTCCGGATTTCCGATATGCGGTGGGCAGGCATAGTTTTTGCCATAGCATCCGCAATGGTTCATTTCACACATCTGCACCAGCGAGGGTGCAAAGGGAATTTCCGAGGTCGGGATTTCCCCCACCGAATCACATCCCAAAGCTTTGATTTTTTCTTTCAACATTTGCTCACCTCATTTCAAACATCATTTGTTCCATATACCGTTCCATAAAATACGCATCCTGCGACAAGTCAACCGTCCGGGCAGTTTTGGCGATTTCCTCCGACTTTTTCAGGCAGTCTGTACTTTGCAGAATCATTGCCGCACCGTTTCCTGCCGCATTCCCGATTGCAACCACCTTTTTTGCTACCGCCTCCGGAATCAGACCGATTCTGACTGCCGAATCGCATCGGATGTAGCTACCAAATCCGCCTGCGATATAAAATGCCTCTACCGCATCTGCCTCAATGCCACAAGCATGAAGCAGGGTATCAATCCCGGCTGCAATTGCTGCTTTGGCAAGCTGTATCGCCCGGATATCCTCCGGCGTAATCACAATTTTGCTGTCCCCAATCGAAAAATTCTCCTCTAAATATCCCGTCTCATCCAGAGCCCCAAGCTCTAACATGCACGCCGCCGCATCCATGATTCCGGTTCCGCAGATTCCGACCGGTTTTCCACCGTCAACGGTTTCATATTGCAAGCTGTTATCCTGCAAGAATACCCTGTTAATCGCGCCACGCACCGCCGGAACACCCTGATAAATCCCGGCACCCTCAAAAGCAGGTCCAGCCGCAGTAGAGCAGCAAACCAGCTCGCCATTGTGCCAGAGTGCCATTTCTCCGTTTGTTCCGATATCCACTAAAAAAGCCGTCTTTTTTTCCTGCATTCCGCTTGCTAAAATCGCCGTTGTGATATCCGCACCGACATAAGCAGAAATACACTTCGGAAGATAGGCATTCAAAACCCATTCCCCAAACAAGCTCTCCGGCAGAAATGGTGCTCTTGCAATGCCTGCCGGATTTTTCCCGGTCAGCAGATGAAGCATGGTTGTATTTCCGGTGATGACATATTTTTCAATCGGATATCCCTCCGAGATTTTTGCAATCTGCTCCTGAATCCGATTCTTTAACACCTCTATCCCACCCTGCTCTGCATATCCAATCCGGGAAATCACATCCGCCCCGAACTCCGCCTGACGGTTTGCCACACAAATACTCTTTATCAGCTCTCCTTCCGGGAAGTGATAAAGATACCCTGCCACCGTTGTCGTTCCGATATCAATTGCCATGCCATAGCCTTCCGAAACCAGAGGTTTTTTCTCAAATTCTGCAGTATACCCTTTCGTAACACCACGAATTTCTCCATATTCAGCCAAAAGCACCACCTCGGTATCCTCGCTGACAAAGGTTCTGCAGGAGAGTACCTCCTTGCCATTTGCAAGCACCCGGCATTTTCCGCACGTTCCGTTTCCGCCGCAGGGCTTATGCTGGAAAATTCCCATCTGCTCCAGAGCATCCGAGAGCAGAATTTTTTTCATAAATTGTTTCCGACACCGTCCGCTTACTGTAATCTCAAACATTCAAAAATCCTCTTTCTCCCTATTTTCTTCATCGTATCACATTCTGTGTCTGTTTGCAATCTTTTTTGCAATTCGTTTAAAATATTCCAAAAAATCATAAAATTTTTCTATACAGAACCTAAAAAAAGTTTTAAAATAAAGGAAAGATACAAAATAGAAAGGAGTGTCACCGCATGAATATGAATTCATGGTTGCAGGAGTTAAAGACTGCTCCGGTTAAAAAGAGTATGCCGATTCTGTCCTTTCCATGCGTCAGTCTGATGAATGTCACGGTAAAAGAGTTAGTGCAGGATTCCGATTTGCAGGCAAGCGGAATGCAGGCAATTGCCCAAAGAGTGGATTCTCTTGCCGCAGTCAGCATGATGGACTTATCGGTAGAGGCAGAAGCCTTCGGCATGGAAATCACCATGACCGATTCGGAAGTCCCGGTTGTAAACGATGCAATTGTCACCTCAATGGAGGATGCAGAAAAGCTGCAAATTCCGACTGTCGGCACAAAACGAACCGGCATTTATATCGAAGCAATCCGAAAAGCCTGTACATTGATTTCCGACCGTCCGGTTTTTGCCGGAGTCATCGGTCCGTTTTCCCTTGCAGGACGGCTGATGGATGTCACCGAAGCATTGGTAAACTGCTACATTGAGCCGGACATGGTAAAGCTGACGATGGAGAAAACCACTGCGTTTTTAATTGCGTATATCAACGCCTACAAGGAGGCAGGCGCAAACGGTGTTGTCATTGCAGAGCCTCTGACCGGACTGCTCTCCCCCGATTTGGCACAAGAGTTTTCCGAGCCGTATGTCCGCCAGATTGTTGATGCTGTACAGACCGACGATTTTATCGTTATTTATCACAACTGCGGCAACAACGTCATTGAAATGATTGATTCCATTCTCAATACCGGTGCGGCGGCTTATCATTTTGGCAACGCAATCTCTATGGAGGACATGATGACACACATCCCTCCTGATACCGTTGCGATGGGGAATATTGACCCGTCAGCACAGTTTTTAAACGGAACCCCCGAATCCATCCGGGAAGAGACGTTAGCTTTAATGAATCGTCTTTGTCCCCGCTATCCCAACTTTGTCATTTCCTCGGGATGCGATATTCCGCCGATGAGCAAGTGGGAAAACATTCACGCATATTTTAATGCAATCCAAGAATATTATCAAAAATAAGGAGTCGATAAACATGGAAATTTTACAAGAAATCAGCACATTATTACAACAAGGACGCGCACCCAAGGTAAAGGAGCTTGTTGCACAGGCATTGGAAACCGGCATTGAACCGAAAACCATTTTAGAAGAAGGGCTTTTGTCCGGCATGAATGTAGTCGGTGAAAAGTTCAAGAATAATCAGGTCTTTATTCCGGAGGTTCTGATTGCTGCAAGAGCGATGAACATGGGGGTTGAGGTTTTAAAACCGCATCTGACCTCCGGTGAGATTGAACACAAAGGAACCGCCGTCATCGGTACTGTCAAGGGCGACCTGCACGATATCGGCAAAAACCTGGTTAAGCTGATGTTGGAGGGAAAAGGTCTGACCGTAATTGATTTAGGTGTGGATGTTGCTCCCGAAGCCTTTGTGGAAAAAGCAATCGAGCATCATGCAGATATCATCTGCTGTTCCGCACTCTTAACCACAACCATGAGCGAAATGAAAAATGTAGTAGAAAAGGCAACAGAAGCCGGCATCCGTGACCAGGTGAAAATTATGATTGGCGGTGCACCGGTAACACAGAGCTTCTGCGAAAGCATCGGTGCTGATTACTATACCTCCGATGCGGCATCCTGCTCCGATGTTGCACTGAAAATCTGTTCCGGCACTATCTGAGGGGAGACACTTCTATGACAGAAAGAGAACGCTTTATCAAAGCATTAAAACGAGAACCCTTTGTTGGTCATTGTCCTACCTTTGAGCTTGTTTTCTTCCTTACGCTGGAATCTATCGGAAGGATTCCACCCGAGCAACAGCATTTTGCACAATGGAATCAGATGTCTTCAAACGAAAAAAAACTACATATAGATTATATCGCTGATACTTACATTGCAATTGCTGAAAAATACCATCACAGTGCGATTATGGTACAACCTAATCCCGGCGATTTTGATAATATCATCAGACTTCTGGAAACAATTCGTGAAAAATCCGGGGATCAGTATTTTCTGATGATGCATGGCGACCCGACCTTTGATATTCCAAACGGCGACACCATGATGGATTTTTCGATCAGAATGTATGAAGATACCGACGGACTGAAAAAAGAGGCACAGCTCCGACTGGAGAATCAACTCCGGTTTGCAGAACAGCTTGCAAAGTATCCGCATCTGTTGGATGGCTTTGCACTTTGCTCCGATTATTGCTTCAACACCAATCCGTTCTTTTCGCCCGATATGTTTTCCGAACTGATTGCCCCATATCTGCAAACGATTCTCACAGAATATCGCAATATGGGATATTACTCTATCAAGCATACCGACGGCAATATTATGCCGATACTCGATCAGATTGTTGCTTGCGGTCCTGATGCGCTACACTCCCTTGACCCACAAGGCGGAGTTGACTTAAAAACGGTCAAGCATCTGTACGGCGACCGGGTTGCTCTATGCGGAAATGTCAACTGCGGTCTTTTACAGACCGGAACGGAGGAAGAAATCATCGCCGATATCCGTCGTTCTCTGCGTGATGGCATGGAGGGCTGGGGATACGTTTTCTGCACCTCAAACTGTGCTTATACCGGTCTTTCTTTGGAACGCTACGAGCTGATGAACCGTATCTGGTACGAGGAAGGAATCTATCCGACTGTCAAATAATATAACAAGGAAAGGAAAAGAAAAATTATGAATTCAAGAGAGCGCTTTATCAAAGCAATCAATCATATAGAAACCGACCGCCCGCCGATTGATTTGGGTGCAACTGCTGTCACCGGAATCTCCGCTTATGCCCTGCATCAGCTCCGGCAAAAGCTTGGCATCCAGAAGCCGGTCAAGATTGATGAGCCATTTCAGATTTTAGGCAAGGTCGAAGAAGAAGACCGTCAGGCTTTAGGTGTTGATATTATGGGAATTTTTGACCGCAACACCTTTTTCGGAAACCGGAATAACGGCCGTTATCAGCCATGGAATTTCCGTGGCATTGATATGCTGATTGGTGAGGAATTCCGCTACACAACCGACGAAGCCGGACACACCTATGCCTATCCACAGGGAAACCTCAACACCGCTCCGAGCGGTAAGCTTCCGGCAGGCGGCTTCTATTTTGACGGACTCCTGCGAAGCGAGCCGGTTGACGAGGACAATCTCACCCCGGTAGAGGATTTCCGGGAACAGTTCTGTGTTATGAACGAGGACGATTTGTTATATATTCAGAAGCAGGCAGATGATATCTTTCACAATACCGAATACGGCTCCATTCTTGCATGGAGCGGTGCGGCATTGGGCGATGTTGCCTTGTTGCCCGGTACCGGGCTTCTGAACCCGACCGGTGTTCGTGATATTGAGGAATGGTATATGTTCCATCTCCTGCATCCGGAGTATATCACCGAATTATTCGATTATCATACCGAGATTGCAATTGAAAATCTCAAGCTTTTAAAAGAAGCGGTGGGTGATAAAATCCAGGCAATTGTCGTAAGCGGAACCGATTTCGGCACACAAATTGACACGATTATTTCAACAGAATTATTCCGTGAAATCTACAAACCCCGTTACAAAAAGGTCAACGACTGGATTCATCAGAATACCTCCTGGAAGACCTTCTTCCACTCCTGCGGAGCCGTCCGCAAGATTATTCCCGATTTCATTGAAATGGGTGTGGACATCTTAAATCCGGTGCAATGCTCTGCAACCGGAATGGATGCAAAGGAGCTGAAGAAAGAATTTGGAAAGGATATTGTGTTCTGGGGCGGCGGTATCAACACGCAAAAAACCCTCCCCTTTGGAACACCGGAGGAGGTTTATGCCGAGGCAAAGGAACGTGTGGAAATTTTCTCCAAGGGCGGCGGCTACGTCTTTAATGCCATCCATAATATCCAGGCAAATTCCACACCGGAAAATGTGCTTGCCTTCTTCCGTGCGGCACAAAACCGTGATTGATTCTTCAAATTGACATTTTGAAAAAATCATGCTATACTATAGGGTGATAGAAGTTATCTGAACCTCGATATCTCCTGTCACCCTAAACACAAATTCCACCGAAAGGAAGTCAGAACGCGTGAAAAAAATAGTAAAAGCATTGATTGGTTGTTTTACCATAGCAGGGATGTGCATTTGTGGGGTATCTGCAAAGGATTACGTCAGCTTCGGCTCCTATCCGCAATCGGAGGTCAGCGAAACTGCGGCACTAAAAACTGCAACATATGATAACGACGGCGACACCGAAATCAACGGCACAAGATACAGACGTCTTACAGACGAGGAAGGCTATCGCTACTTCCTTTATGAACCGATATTGTGGGAGCAAATCGGGAACGAATATATTTCCAGATTTGTATTGGACTGCGAAATGTACGACGCACAAGAAACCAAAATCAAGGAGTGGGGTGCAAGCGGCATTGAATATGCCAGCTCGACCTCCTGGGAGAAATGCAGTCTGCGCACCTGGTTAAACGACACCTTTTATACCGATGCCTTTACCGATGCAGAAAAAGAGAATCTGATTCCGGACGGCAACTATGTGAAATTACTTGCACCGGATGTGGCAAAAACTGTAGTTACCGACAGGAATCTTTCCAAAAAATGCACCGATTATGCCCGCGCAAAGGGCGTGGAGGAATCGGTCGGCAGTCTCTACAACGGCAATTGTGAATGGTTTTTACGGGATGTGAGCAAGGTGACAGAAAGTACGGTCTGCACCGTCACTCCCGAAGGCAAGGTCAATACCGGCATTACGGTACTGGTCAACAATTCCGAAACCGGCGTTGTTCCCTGCATCCAGCTAAAAACAGTCGGTAATACCGTACATATTGACGAGGTTGATACCACTTTGGTATATGCACCCTACGGCAAGGTTCTGTTGATTGACAAAACACAGCTTGACGCATATCTTTCAGTCGGCTGGTATCGAACCAAGGAGGAGGCAGAGGAAAATCTTTACCCCCTCATCAACGAAAGATTTAAAAATTCATCCATTTACGAAGCATATAAGCCATACGTTACCCGTTATGCAAAAAAACTCTATCCCTCCATCAGTATGGAATACCCTGTCAAGAATCCGACCGCAGAAGAGCTTCTGACCTTTCTTGCGCCGCTAAAAAAAGAGTTCTTTACCGGACGTCAGGAAGATTTTATCCAAATCTATCTTAGTCTTGTTTTTGACAAGGTGGAAGGAAAAGACGAATTTGATATCGTAGATGAGAAAATTAAGAACGCAATCGAACTGCTCTACCCCTCCTGGGGCCCGTTGATTTCCTCCGGAAGTGCCGGAAGCACCTCGATTCATCATAATTTTGACAATACCTTTAATACCTCATTAACCCTACGTATTAATGGCTCCGGGGGAATGTCCATCGACGAAACAGAATATTTTGATAAGCTTGCTGAGCTTGCCGCTTTGGCAAAGCAGTATTCCGACAGACCTTTGGGACAGCTTCAGTATATCCGGAACCACTTAGCAGAAAATGCAGTTTATGATTCCGCTCAATTCCACAACAATCCGACCTCACTTCTGTTAGACGGTGTCGGTGTCTGCGGAAACTATGCAATTGCGGTTAAGGATTTATGTACCTTCCTGGGGATTCCTTGTCTGAATCTGACAAACAGTAAGATGAGCCATGCCTGGAACTGTGTTTATCTGGAAGGCAAATGGTATGAGCTGGACACAACCGGCATTGAGCATTCTGCCTTTTTTGCAGGAGACGAATATTACGAATTTGATGCAAACGGATTTCCTGCATCTGTGACTGCCGAATCGGTTGACTTTTTGTCAGAGGTTACCTATACCGGTCTTCCCGGCTCTCATGTAAGCCTTACTGCATTGCAATCAGCACAAGCCGCCGCAATGCAATTGCCTGCGATTGCACTCCCCTCCGTACCGACAACTCAGCCGGTACAGCCTACCGTCAAAACCGATGTGCAGGTTTATATCAATGGCGAAAAGCTTGTGACCGATTCTCCGATTCTCATCGAAAACGGCAGAACCTTAGTACCGATGCGTGCAATCTTTGAAGCTCTCGGTGCAACTGTCTACTGGAACGGCGACACACAAACTGCAACGGCAGTCAATGGTGTGGACGTGGTAACCATTCAGATTAACAATAAAGTCATGACAAAGAACGGACAGAACATTACTTTGGATGTTCCTGCCGTTATCCGGGACGCAAGAACCCTTGTCCCGGCAAGAGCAGTTTCGGAAAGCTTCCGCATGAAGGTTGATTGGGATGCATCTGCAAGAGCTGTCTACATCCAAGAATAAGGCTTGCACATTCTGAACGTTTTTCTGCTTTTTTAAAGAGTCTGTTTTGTGAAAGCATATTGTGTATAAAAATTCATTTCGGCATTGTCTGTAAGGTTATACACAAAAATGCTTCATACAACAGACTCTTTTCATCTTCACATCAGAAAATCAGCAAAAACTGCCTTAATACATTCTTTCTTAAAATCTATTTCCGGTCAACCGGTCCCATGTCTGATACACAGTATCAACATTTTCTACCTTTGCACCGGGTCCGTATTCACACTGCGCAATGCACCCGCCATTTTCCCAAAGGTTCTGATATACACTGGTTACCGCACGGACAATGTCCTCTTTGGTACCGTGCGGTAAAAGTTGTTGCCTGCAGATTTCTCCCCAGAAGGTAATTTTCCCTTTAAACGGAGCAAGCTTTTCCGGTTTCATACAAAATATCTGTGTATTGAACGCATCCAGTCCCAATTCAATCAAATCAGGAATGATATCCAACGTATATCCATCCGAGTGCATGAATATCTTTTTCCCATGTCGGTGTGCTATATTAATATAATCACGATACATTGGTTTAAAAATATCTCTCCAGATTGCCGGATTAATTAATAGACTCTGCTGTGCTCCCCAGTCATCCATAAAGGACAAGGCATCCACATCTGTCTGTGCCCACTTCGTCAAGAGACGGCAGTAAAACTCATGCATTTTATCCATAAAATCAATAAAACCATTGGGTTGAAGCATCAAATCTATATACAAATTCTCTGTCCCACGAATAAACTGCAGCTGTTCAAACGGACGAGGAGTTGCCCCCGACAACAGGAAGCATTCTGATTTCGCACAGGATTGATTTACCTGTTCCACATCAAAAGATAACCAATGCTCCGGGAACACAACCCGGGAGGTATCCTCCCATCCCTCATCCTCCGCAGGAATAAGGGGCTTTTTCACCTGCCCGATTATCCCCCGATGCACATTTTCAAACACGCATCCCCACGCATCCGTATATTCCCCGATTTCTGTGGAATTTCCCGACTCAACGGAAGAAGACTCATGATAAACTGTTTCCGGATATCCGATGTCCCAATGATAACGCTTTATTAAATTGTCATAATTTTCTTTATCATAAATTTCCGCCCACGGCAGTGTCCATAGCTGACGCGGCGCCCGATCCTTTACATTCCGAAATTCCAAGGTTGCCTTTACTAATTCTCTACTTGTCATGTCATACACTCCTTTTCAATAAAACACGTTTCTCTTGACAAAGCCCTAAATCAATGTTATTATATCAACATGAAAATAATATTGCATTTAATATGATATTCAATACAAAATCAAAGATACGGGGTGAGTATATGCACAAGCTGAGTATAGATTCCTACATTTGGTCTGATAAGCTCAGAATTCTGACCGAAAAGGAACTGAACATTCACGGACTTGAAATGTTCGGACATGATATGCGAAAAAACGGATTTTTTCCCCTTGATACCCATATCCATAAATCCATGGAATTTGTGTATGTTGTCAGCGGCAGCCAGGTTTATTGTACCGACGACCAGAAATATACTGTCATGGGAAATCAGGTTTTTATTACAGATGCTTTTTCCGAACACGATACCGGAAACATTGCCCACGGAAGATACGAAATTTATTGGTTTCGGCTTAAAATGCCCACCAACAGAAATTTTCTGAACCTGAGCAAAAAAAGCGGTGAGTTATTACAGAATCAGCTTTTGAAGCTTCCCCACCATGTGATTACCCCTCAACGAAACCTACGGACTCTGATTGCCGGAAGCTTTGAATGTATGAGTATCAATACAGAGCTTTCACGCACACAAGGCTGTGCAATGCTGGTAGAATTTCTATGCGAAATTCTGAACAACCATATCCATCAATGGACACTTTCCGACGAAATCAGTGCCGTCCTTTCCTATATCGAAGTACACATCTGTGAAAATATCTCATTAGAAGAATTAGCCGCTGTCAGTGCACTTTCTCTCTCAAGATTAAAAGCCCGTTTTCGTCAGGAGGTGCAGATTTCTCCACGCGAATATATTAACCGAAAAAAGGTGGAACGTTCAAAAATCCTTCTTACCACAACCAATTTTTCGATTACTGAAATTGCTTTTTCTCTCTCCTTTTCTTCAAGTGATTACTTTGCAGTCATATTCCGGAAATTTGTCGGTTGCACGCCAACAGCGTACAGAATGCAGAATCAAACCGGAGCGGTATAACTGTTTTTTCTTCCGCTAAACGACTTATAGCACCGTTCTGGAATGATTTATCCACCTCTCCGGCTGACGGTATGGAAAAAAGCTATCAGGAGCTTTTCAAGCTGATGAAGCTTGCAGACCGGTTTTTCTGCTATGTTGATTGGGTTAACCGTGATGCAATTTTTGAGGATTTTATCAAAAAAAATAACACAATAAAAAGGACGCATGGCGCCCTTTTTATAATCAGATTTTCGCAAAGAAATTTTCAAAAATTTTTGCCTTTCCCGGGAACGGGCCATACGCAGTCAATGCCGGAACATGACAAACTGCAAAGTCATCCCCCTCTAAAGTAACCAGAGTACCGCCAAGCTGACCGGGAATATGATAATCATATAAGCCGGTCTTTAATCCGAACACCCAACAGATGCCCTGATAGCTGATGCAGGTATTGATTGCATGGCAATGTCCTGCAAACATACCGTCAACATGACAAGCCTTTAAAACCTCCATAAAATTCCCCTCAACCGTAATGGGCTTGAAGGTTTCTAATTTGAAACCAAAATCTCCCGACTTTGCAGGCACATCTACTCCAAGTGTATAGAGGGTTCTCTCTTCTGTATCATAACCATTTGCCCGTTCTGCTTCATGGAATTCTGCCGTCGGGATATGGAATGCCATAAACGCAGGAACCATTCTGTTTTGTGCCATCGAAATCCTTTGTGCCATTTCCTGCACCAGCGAAACCTGGTCCGGATAGATGCCTTCCGGTCGGATGACATCGGGATCATCCGAATAACAGCCATTGGAATCGAGCATATACATCACACGCACCAATTCCTCGCCGACCGCAATCCCAACAGAATAGTTTCCGTTTCCGGTAACGGTTCCACGCCGGAACAGACAATATTTACTGCTTGTAAACCGCTCACATTGCCATGCAACGCCACGATAGGATTCGTTATCATGATTTCCGAACACCGGTGCCCAGGGAATCTCAAAGGAATCCATGAAGCTACAGAACCAATCAAAGGTGGTTCCGGCATCGTCAAACTGACCATAGATAATATCTCCGGTAATGAAAATCAAATCGGGCTCTGTTTGCGTAACCAACGCACGAATCTGATTTGCACACAGAACGTCGAAGTTGTCCGGATTCCATGCACTTTTTTCATCATCTCTCAGACGGTCAGGTGTTCTGCATTGTGTTGCGTCAATCACCTGCATATCGGTAATCTGCAACAGTTTTATCTTTGTATTTTTTCGTGTTTTCGGAAGTTTTACCACAAAATCACAACCGTCAAAAACGGTATTTTTTGTTTCTTTTAAAATTTCTGTCACAGATAGCATCTCCTAATTTTTCAAGCTCTGTAATGGTGCCGGAATTCTTCCGCCACGACGGATAAATTCTGTGCTTTGTTTCTGATTGGTCGGCATAACCGGACCGCTACCTAACAGACCGCCAAATTCTACGGTATCACCGACTTTTTTACCCGGTGCAGGAATGATACGAACTGCCGTTGTTTTGGAGTTTACCATACCAATCGCCGCTTCATCTGCAATGATTGCAGACAAGGTTTCTGCAGTCGTATCGCCCGGAACAACAATCATATCCAGACCAACCGAGCAGACACAGGTCATTGCCTCTAATTTTTCTAAGGTAAGTGTGCCGTTCTTTGCCGCCGCAATCATGCCGGCATCCTCGCTGACCGGAATAAAAGCTCCCGAAAGACCACCGACATAGGAGGATGCCATAATACCGCCCTTTTTCACCGCATCGTTCAAAAGTGCCAATGCCGCAGTTGTGCCATGCGTTCCGCACTGCTCCAAGCCCATTTCCTCCAAAATATATGCGACACTATCGCCAACTGCAGGAGTTGGTGCCAAGGATAAATCCACAATTCCGAACGGAACACCCAATCGTTTGGAGGCTTCCTGCGCCACCAACTGTCCCATACGGGTAATTTTAAAAGCAGTTTTCTTAATGGTATCGGCAACCACGCCAAAGGGTTCCCCCTTCACCTTTTCCAAGGCACATTTTACAACACCCGGACCGCTGACACCGACATTGATCACGCAATCACCCTCACCTTCGCCATGGAATGCACCTGCCATGAAGGGGTTGTCCTCTACTGCATTACAGAATACCACCAGCTTTGCACAAGCGAAGCCACCGCTTTCCTTGGTCATGTCTGCCGCTTTTTTGATAATCTGTCCCATCTGTGCAACGGCATCCATATTGATTCCGGCTCTGGTACTGCCGACATTGACGCTGGAGCAGACAATATCGGTCTGGGAAAGTGCATACGGAATCGACTCAATCAAAAGCTTTTCGCCCTTGGTATAGCCCTTATGCACCAGGGCGCTGTAACCGCCGATAAAGTTGACACCCACCTTTTTTGCCGCCGCATCCAGAGTTTTTGCGACCTTAACACAGTCCTCTACGGTTGCATTGTCCAACGCATCAACAACACTTGCAATCGGGGTAACCGAAATCCGCTTATTGATAATCGGAATCCCGAATCGCTCCTCGATATCCTCACCGGTTTTTACCAAATCCTTTGCATAGGTAGTTATCTTTTGATAAATCTTTTCGCAGGCACGGTCTACATCCGCATCCACGCAGTCCTTTAAAGAAATTCCCATGGTAATTGTACGGATATCCAGGTTTTCCTTGTCAATCATATTGATTGTTTCCAGTATTTCAAAAGGGTTTATCATGTTTTTCCCCCCTTAGATACGGTGCATAGAAGAGAATACTTCTTCACTCTGCAGATGGATGGAAAGCCCCATTTCCTCCGCAATCACATCCAGCTTTTGCGAAATTGCAGAAACACTCTTAGACGACATATCCACCAGCATAATCATGGTGAACATATCCTGCATGATGGTTTGTGAAATATCTAAAATATTGATATTATTCTCACACAGAACATTACTTACCTTTGCGATAATACCAACCTTGTCCTTACCGACAACCGTAATCACAGCTTTCATAAAAAAACCTTCTTTCTAAAAAATCCGGCGGTGCAAAAAGCACCGCCTGAATCGAATCTCTTATTCTTTGCAGGCAAAATCCCGCTGACGTCTGACCTCGTACATCAGAACCGATGCGGCTACCGATGCATTCAGAGAATTGATATCCCCCGCCATCGGAATCTTTACCATAAAATCACACTTTTCCTTCACCAGACGGCTGATGCCTTCGCCTTCACTTCCGATTACCAACGCAATGGCACCGGTCAGGTTACTCTGATACATCATTTCGCCGTCCATATCCGCCCCGGCAATCCAGAATCCGGCATCCTTGAGCTTATCAATGGTTTGTGCGATGTTGGTTACCCTTGCCACCGGGGTATACTCAATTGCACCGGCAGAGGTTTTTGCCACGGTACTGTTCAAGCCGACACTGTTTCGCTTCGGAATAATGACACCGTCTGCACCGACACAATTCACGGTACGGATAATCGAACCAAGGTTGTGCGGGTCGGTAATCTTATCACAAATCACCAGAAACGGAGGCTGTTTTGCACGTTTTAGCATTTCCTCCACCGTCACATAGTCGTGTGTCGCTGCCAAAGCAACCACACCCTGATGATTCCCACCCTCTGCAAGCTGGTCAAGCTTTTGCTTTTCGACCTCCTGCACGATGATGCCCTGCGCTCTTGCCTTTTTTACCAACGGAACCAGCGAGCCTTCAATGCTTCCCTTTTTGACAAGGATTTTATCTATTTCCCGGTCAGAGCGGATTGCCTCCATGACCGGGTTTCTTCCGATAATTCTATCTTCCATAATTTTTAGAGCATGAACTTATCATGAATTGCAACAACGGCACGTTCTGCATCCTTCTGGTCTACCAGAACAGAAATCTTGATTTCTGAGGTTGCAATCATATTGATGTTGATGTGTGCATCATAGAGTGCTTCAAACATGGTGGTTGCAACACCTGCGTTGTTTACCATACCTGCACCAACGATAGATACCTTGGAAACATCCTTGCTCCAGGTAACCTTTTCTGCCTTGATTAAATCCTTCTTTTCTTCAATCAATTGCAGCGCATGGTCCAAATCACCCTCTGTTACCGTAAAGCTGATATCCTTGGTCACACCATTTCCGATGGATTGGATAATCAAATCCACCGAAATTCCGTTCTTTGAAAGCAGAGAAAATACCTGGAATGCTTTTCCCGGTGTATCCTCTACGCCACACAATGCAATTCTTGCACAGTCATTATCTCTTGTAACTCCTCTTACCAACATCTTTTCCACTTGGTCTACCTCCTTCACATAAGTACCCTCTACTTTATTCAAGCTCGATTTTACTGCTAATTTTACATGATATTTTTTTGCCATTTCTACCGAACGGTTGTGCAGAACATTTGCACCTAAGGATGCAAGCTCTAACATTTCATCATAGGAAATGTCATCTAACTTAAACGCATTCTTTACAAAACGCGGGTCTGCCGTATACACGCCATCTACGTCGGTATAGATTTCGCAGACATCTGCACCCAAAGCCGCCGCCAATGCAACTGCAGAAGTGTCCGAGCCGCCACGGCCGAGTGTGGTAATATCATCATATTTATTGATACCCTGGAAACCTGCCACAATCACGATACGTTTTTTATCCAGCTCGTCATGCAGGCGTTCGGTCTTTACCTTGTGAATTCTTGCCGCAGAATACTTGGTATCGGTCTGCACGCCAACCTGCCAGCCGGTTAAGGAAACAACCGGTCTGCCAAGCTTTTCAATCGCCATTGCTAAGAGCGCAACCGAAATCTGCTCACCGCTTGACAAAAGCATATCCATTTCACGCTTGGAGGCCTTTGGATTGATTTCCTGCGCCTTTTCAATCAAATCATCTGTCGTATCTCCCTGTGCGGAAACAACAACGACAACATTGTTTCCCTGATCATACGTCTCAACGATTCTGTTTGCTACATTCATCACGCGTTCTGCGTCACGAACGGAGGAACCGCCGTACTTCTGAACAACTAATCCCATTTTGTACCATTCCTTTCCGTGCCCATGCACATTCCTTTAATCTATACAATTTTACGAAGATTCCCTCCGTCAATCGTCTTTTCTGAATCCGCCGACCGTTTTTACCACCGCGCCGACATTATCCACCTGCAGGATTCTACAGCTCCATGCCGTTTCCTGCTCCCGGAAGAAATCACGCATTCCGCCGCAAAATTCCCGGTAGTTTCCGTCCAGCACCGACAGAACCGTCGGTCCCGAACCGCTCAAAAAGCTTGCCTTTGCACCCAGCTCATAGGACTTTTTAAAAATTTCAGAAAGTCCCTCTACCTCCTGCTCCCGATAGGGCTGATGCAGGCGGTCATCCACACCGATTTTTAAAAACTCGGTATTTCCCTGTGCTAACCCTAATGCAAACAACACCGCTCTTGATATATTATGCGAAGCATCTCCCAGCGATACCGTCTCCGGCAGAAGACCTCTTGATTTTTTGGTCGGAACAAAGAAATCCGGAACCATTACCGCATAGCGGAACTTTGGTGAAAGCTTCACACTCTGACAAATTGCCTTGTCACCTACTCTTGCAGAAACACAGAATCCGCCATAGAGTGCCGGTGCAACATTGTCCGGATGCCCTTCCATTTCTGCAGCTAAATTCAGAATATCGGGATAGGTGAGCTTTCTTCCCGAAAGCACATTCCCTGCAAGTAAGCCCCCGACAATGCAGGCACTGCTGCTGCCTAAGCCTCTTGTTACCGGGATTTTACTGTTTTGCGTGATGGCAAGACCTTTTTTCTGATATCCAACCTCGTCAAATACCCGCATAATTGCACGGTATATCAGATTGTTTTCATTCTTCGGAAGATATTCCCGACAGTTTAAATTTACAATCTTTAATCCGCTTTCTGTTTCTCTGACCTGTATTGTGTTATACAGATTCAAAGCAATCCCCATTGTATCAAACCCGGCGCCCATATTTGCACTGGTTGCCGGCACTCTGACTTCAATCATCAGGCATCAAGCATCCGCAGTCTGGAAGTGATATTGCCAAGTGCCCGGAATTTTTCAGACAGTACAGCCTCCGTCTCTATCGGGGTAATAAAGGCAGTTCCCTCTGCTGCATCAATCCGGTTGACCTCGCCAAATACTGCTTTCACTTTATCATAATCCTCCGGGGTTCTGACAAAATAGCTAACCCTGGATTCCTCTGTTTTCTTCATAAAGGGTACATCCGACACCTTCCAGGAACGGTAGTGCTTTTTGGTTCCCTCATGCCGCAGACAGTCTAAAATATCTGCCACAACTGCACTTGCAGTCGGGAGCTTTCCGGCACCTCTGCCATAGAACATGGCATCACCCAAGGAATCCCCCGTCACCATGATGGCATTGAATACATCGTCAACACCGGCAATCGGACAAGTCTTCGGAATCAGCATCGGGCTGACTCTTGCAAAGACCTTGTCGTTTTCATCACATTCTGCATAGCCAATCAGCTTAATCACGCAACCGAGCTTTTCTGCATACTGCACATCCTCGGCAGTAATTTCGCAGATACCCTCGGTGGAAATATCCTGATAATCTACAAATTTTCCCCATGCTAAGGAGGATAAAATCGCAATCTTTCTGCAAGCATCATGACCTTCCACATCTGCCGCAGGATTCCGCTCTGCATAGCCCTTATTCTGGGCATCCTTCAAGGCGTCCTCGAAGGTTTTTCCCTTTTGGAACATCTCGGTTAAAATATAGTTGGTGGTTCCGTTTAAAATACCGACAATCCGTTCAACCCGGTTTGCCGCAAGGCAGGTTGCAAGCGGACGGATAATCGGAATTCCACCGCCGACACTTGCTTCAAACATATAGTTTACATTCTTTTCTTCTGCAATTGCCAGAAGCTCCACGCCATAGGTTGCTACCAGCTCCTTGTTGGAGGTTACCACACTTTTTCCTGCTAAGAGCAGTTCCTTGGTAAACTCATATGCCGGATGCAAGCCCCCCATCGCCTCTGCAACGACCGTAATTTCAGAATCTTCTAAAATATCTGTAAATTCTTTTGTAAAAAGCTTTGCATCCTCATCCCCGGAAAAATCACGGATATCCAGAATATGCCCGATTTCCACCTTTTCCTCTGCATGATAGTTCTGCTTTTTGATGATGTCACGGATGCCGCTTCCGACTGTTCCGAAACCCATAATCGCTATTTTACCCATTTTCCAAACTCAGTCCTTCCTATTTATTTCATTGCCAGCACTTCAATGCGGTTGACTCCGGCAATCCTTCTCAAATCATCCAATAAAATATCCAACCCTGCTTCCATGGAATCGGTGCTCAGGGAGATTGTGACATTTGCCACACCGTTGACCGGAATATTCTGATTAATCGTCAGCACATTGGTGTGATAGCTTGCAAGCACAATCAGAATGTCTGACAAAACACCCAAAATATCCTCTAAGGTCATGGAGAGGGTAACCATTTTTTCAAACCCGTCATCACTATGAGAAAAAACATGGTCACGATATTTATAAAATGCACTTCGGCTCAGGTCTACCTGCTCCAATGCCTCATGCACGGTTTTGCATTTTCCTGCCGCCAGCACTCGTTTTGCCTCAACAACCTTGAAAAAAACCTCCGGCGCCACATCTGTGTCGACTAAAATATATGATTTCTGCACGTCCTTCCTCACATCCTTGCCCGTTTTTGTCCGTCAGACAGAAACATTTGTATTTCTATTACACTATAATATCATAAAATACAAAAATTGTCAACTAAATATTTATCAATTTTATCAAACGGTTTCGGATGATTTTTGTATGCTTTTACCATCACGCCTTTTTCTGAGATTGAATCAGCACAATTGCCAGAATCACACACGCAATCCCCAGAAAGCTCCGGATACTGATTTCCTCCCCAAACACAAGCAATCCCAAAAGCGTTGCCACAACCGGCTCCACCGTTGAAATCACGGCGGCTTTGCTTGCACCCGTATCTGCAAGACCGGTGGTATAGAGCCAGTAAGGCATCAGAGTTACCACCACCGCAATTCCGATTGCATAAAGCCAAAGCGAAGGACTTGTCCCGGCAATCTGTCCGATTCCTTTGAAATCCACCGCAAATAAGCAAGCAAACGCCGCAAATAAAAAGGTGTAAAAGGTGACCGTATTGGAGGAATACTTTTTCAAAGCAACCTGCCCGAAAATGCTGTAGAGTGCATAGCAAAACCCGGATAGCAGCCCGGTCAGAAGACCTTCTGCCGTCAACTGCGTACCGTCTGTTTTTCCTGCCACCAGCCAGCATCCGACAAATGCCGCAACAATGGATAAAAGCTTTGCAGGCGTAACCCGTTCTCGAAAGAAGAGAATACTCATCAGCATTACAAAAATCGGCGAGGTATACAAAAGAGTTGCCGCAATCGACATAGAGGTCAGGGTAATGGTTTTAAAGTAAGCATATCCGAACACAAAAAAGCTCAGAACCCCACTCCCGAAAAAGTACCAAAGATGCCGAAGCTCAATCCGCAGGCTTTTGCGGTCAAAGAAGAACAGCACTACGCCAAACAAAATCACCGCAAGGGTTGTGCGGAAAAACATAATCTGCATGGTGGATAGTCCCATCGCATTCATCCCACGGACAAACAGTCCCATGCACCCCCAGAGACCTGCCCCACCGATTACCAATAAATCTGCCACTTTTTTTCTGTTCATTTCTTCCTCCGCTATAACACAAACATATCATCTGAATCCATCAATTGCTTTAACTGTATCAGCTTATCGCAAAGACCGGTATAACGTCCCTGCTCCTGATTATTATATACCATCCGCTCCACAGAGTCCTCCCGACCGACTAAAATAACCATCTTTTTTGCACGGGTTACTGCGGTGTAGAACAGATTCCGGTACATCAGCATCGGCGGAAAATTCCAGACCGGCATAATCACAATCGGGAACTCACTGCCCTGACTTTTATGTACTGTGATTGCATATGCAAGGTCAAGCTCCTCCAGACCGGAAAAGGGATATTCCACACGTCGGTCATCAAACAGAATTACCATCTGCTTTTCCTTTGCCGAAATACTCAGAATCGTACCCATATCCCCGTTAAAAATACCCATGCCGGTTTCGCCGTTTTCCTTTTTCCAGACAAGGTCATAGTTATTTTTAATCTGCATCACCTTGTCCCGTTCCCTGAAAATCACCTGCCCCCGGACATATTCCGCCTTCTGAAACGCCGGCGGGTTCATTTCCTGCTGCAGAATCCGGTTCAGGTTCACCACTCCGGCATTCCCCTTTTTGGAGGGAGAAAGCACCTGTATCTGCTGTATCGGATCAAGCTGATAGCTTCTCGGCAACCGATTCTTATACAGGTTGATAATTTCGTCCACCACGCCGTCGAGCTTCTGCCGACGCAGATAGAAAAAGTCCTTTGCCTTTTCGCCAAGCTCGGGTAATTCTCCACGGTTAATCCGATGCGCATTCATGACAATCAGACTCTCCTGCGCCTGCCGGAAAATCTGCTCCAGACGAATGACGGGAACCATGCCCGATTCGATAATATCCTTTAATACATTTCCCGGTCCGACCGACGGCAGCTGGTCAGCATCTCCGGCAAAAATCACCCTTGCACCACGCTTGACCGCCCGTAAAAATGCGTGCATCAAAAGTACGTCCACCATACTGACCTCATCCACAATCAGCACATCTGCCGATAAGGGATTTGTCTCGTCATAGGAGAATTTCTGTAAGCCAAACTCCTCTTCTGCC
>SVJN01000162.1 GCA_015068965.1 Oscillospiraceae bacterium | reverse complement strand
TTGACGGCGATGATATTATTTATCTTTGCCGTACTGCGATGAATGGAGCGAATACTTTCCATGATTCTAATTATCAGACCTTTCACCGGATTGAAAATTTCCGGGATTAAGAAGCAGAAAAAGCACCGGACTCCGGTGTTTTTTTCTTTTGGGGAAATAGCTTGAATTGAGGAGGAAAGTGTGTTATAATGAATTCATCGAAGATGAATTCGTCGATATAAATCTCGTTCCTAGATTTTCGATATGTCTTGCAGACTTGATATGTGCTTACGTACTCGATATGTTGCCTTACGGCAACGAGATTTATATCATATCGAGTTTGAGTAAAGCGAAAAACATATCGATTTTACGAAGTAAAAATATCGAGCAAACTGTGGTTTGCATATCGACAAAAATTTTGTCCCTAACTTGACAAAATCATAAACTTTGATATACAAGGAGGAAAAACATGGACACGATTCAGAATTATCAATGTCCTTGCTGTGGCGCATCCTTGGTCTTTTCCGGGGAAGAATTGCACTGTGATTCATGCGGAAACAGCTTTGGTCTTGAAGCAATACAAGAAATGAACGCAGATGCCCAGACGGCAAGCGGAGAATCCGGCTACCATTGGGACACCTACCAGCCCAGAAGCTATGAGGATACCGAATCGGTAAACCTTTCAGATTATAACTGTCCGTCTTGCGGGGCACAGATTACCGGTGACAGTACACTTGGCGCAACTGTTTGCCCGTACTGCGGCAATGCGACCATTCTGAAGGAGCAGTTTGCAGGCACTCTGAAGCCGGACTACGTCATTCCTTTCCAACTGGATAAAAAAGCGGCAATGGCGGCATTTGAGACAGATTTTTCCAAAGCACCGTTTTTGCCGGATGAATTCCGAAGCAAGAAAAAAATTGAGGAAATGTCTGGGGTGTATGTCCCATTCTGGATGTTTGACTGTAACTGTGATGCGGCAATCACCTATCATGCTACCCGTATCAGCTCGTGGAGTGATGCTTCGTACAATTACACAAAAACCGACCACTATCAGCTTTTCCGAGCAGGAAGCATCAGCTTTGCTAACATCCCGGTGGATGGCTCCAAAAAGACAGACGATACATATATGGAGGCACTTGAGCCGTATGACTACAGTGCGGCGGTAGATTTCAACAGTGCGTATTTGTCGGGATATCTGGCAGATAAATATGATGTGTCAGCAGAGGATTGTGAAGGGCGTGCCAATGAACGTGTGCAGAATTCTACCATTTCGGCATTTGACCGCACAACCGACGGCTATTTCGGTGTCAACCGTTCGCAAACAAGAATCAGCTTTTCCAACGGAAAAATTCGTTATGCTCTGTTGCCGGTCTGGATGCTGAATATCAAGTACGAGGGAAATAACTATCAGTACGCAATTAACGGACAAACCGGAAAGGTGGTCGGAGCATACCCGATTGATAAAAAGAAAAAATGGAAATTTTTTGCAAAGGTTGCAGGGATTGCTTATCTGGTTGCGTTTATCCTTGCATATTTCCTGATTCAATAGGGGGTGACGGTATGAAAAAATTGAGTATCTTTTTGGTGGCATTCGGGATTTTTCTTTCCCAAACCGTTTTGTGTTTTGCCGAGGAATTTGCCAATCCCCCAATCATTGACGGAGCCGGGTATCTGACCGAAGAAGAGTTTTCGGAGCTATCGGCACAGTTGGAGGAACTCAGACAAAAATATCAGTTTGATGTTGCCGTTGTTACCGAAACACAGATGTCGGGGAATCGTGTTAAGGAAACGGCAGACGATATTTTTGATTATAACGGCTATGGTGCCGGTGAGAATGACGATGGAATCCTGCTCTATATATGTAAGGATAGCCGGGAATACTGGTTTACCACCCATGCGGCAGGTATGGTGGCATTTAACGAGTATGGGATTGAATACTTAAAGAGTATGGTTCAGCCCGAGCTTGCGAATGACCGTTATGCAGATGCAATCTATTACTATATTGAGACGGCGGACGAGCTTTTAAAACGGGCGGAAAACGGCGATCCGTATTCCAAGGAGGATTATGAATCGGGTTATGTGATGCTGGTCATTCTGGTAGCGTTGATTCTTCCGCTGTTGATTGCGTGGATTGTAACGGCAATCCGGGCGGCAAGTATGAAAACAGCAGTCAGAAACGATTATGCGGCAAATTATATGCAACAACAAACTCCGAATCTGAATGCTTCCAGGGATACGTTCTTGTATTCCACCATCACAAAAACAGCAAAACCGAAAAATCATAGCTCCACCACCTCGTCAGGTCATCGTTCCTCTTCGGGAAGAACGCATGGCGGAGGCGGCGGAAGCTTCTGATAAAATAGAAGGGAGAAAAAATTATGGGATTATTAAAAGCAGGTATCGGAGCATTAGGCGGTGTTCTGGCAGATTCATGGCGTGACTATTTCTACTGTGAAAGTATGGATGCAGATGTGCTGGTGCAAAAGGGAGAAAAGAGAACCGGAGGACGTTCCTCTAATAAAAAGGGGACAGATAATATCATTTCCAACGGCTCAATCATCCATGTCAATGAGGGACAGTGCATGATAATTGTAGAATCAGGAAAGGTTGTAGACATCTGTGCCGAGCCGGGTGAATTTGTTTATGACACCGGATGCGAGCCGAGTATTTTCTATGGCAGTCTTGGGGAAAATATCAAAAAAAGCTTTTCGGAAATTGGTAAGCGCTTCACCTTTGGCGGAGAGCCTGCAAAGGATCAGAGAGTTTACTATTTC
>SVJN01000032.1 GCA_015068965.1 Oscillospiraceae bacterium | reverse complement strand
GATTTTTGCACGCAATGGGGCGGATATTATAAACTAACGAATCCCGGATGGTAATACCGTCAATTTCGATATTCTCACAATATTCCAACTGAACAGTATGTAAGCGTACTGCATTGTTGACTGCCATTTCGTTATTTTCTTCATTTGCCTCAAACAAAATCTGTTCCTTGTTCCGGCTGTTATCTAAAATTCCTCTGCCTAAAATCCGGATATTCCTTGCGTCCATTGCATGAATGCAGGCATAAACAACAGCTCCTTCATCAAGGAAAACCGTCTGATTACTCTTTAAATGAAGCATTCCGACATCATGCTCACCGGCACCAAAATAAATGACATTCTCATCATTTTTATCTATTTTATAGTCCAAAACCGGATCAGCAAAAAAGTGTAATGCGCAATTTCTGCCATAAGCCTCCACCACAAAATAGGCAGGCTTTTCCAAGCGAAAACTTATTCCACCATTCTCAGTTTTTTCAGCATTTATCGCAAACTCCAACGGACGGATAATCATTTGCTCAGACGGCTTTTGAGGAATAATTTCCACCTCAATTGCCTCATCCATCTCTAAGGAAACAAACTGAATCAGCTCGGTTTGCTCCAGACCTCTCTGGTGTCCGGGCCAACGGCGGTTAAAAGGGACAGCAGAAACCCTTGCTACATTCGTTTCTACCACAGCTCCGTTAATTTTCACCAGATAATCCTCGCAACGATTTTCAGACGGAACTACCGGATAAATTCGATAACTCATAAAAAGTCCTCCTATCAAAGCTTTTCTGCAATCATATCTGCAATCGCCTGCATTCCCAAATCACCCGGATGATTTGCAACACCGGTGTGTTCAAACAAGCCAATTGCTTTCATTTCATCCTTTTCCCCAAGTTCTCCCAGGTAAACACAAGGATACTCCCGTTCCTCTGCAACACGCATAATGGTATCATCCCCAGGATGCTTCCAGAAGCCGGTGGTCAGAATGATTTTTGCTTTTTTGCCTGCATCCAAATAGTCAATCAGGTTTTGGTACTCCTGATAAAAGGCATCAGAATCAAATTCCTGACACGGGCAGTTTTCAATCAGACGGAAAATAATCAAATCTGCGCCAAAATCTCTTGCCGCTTCATACGGTTCCAGGTATTGAGAGCCGTTCTTGTAATTCCGTTCCCATTCTGCGCCCTGACAGATACAGAAGCAAGCATCCGGATTTGTTTTCTTGATTTTCTCAACCAAAAGATGTACATAATCCTTTTCCAACGCAGATGCCGCCATACCCCAATCCCAATGCCAGCCGATTTCGGACAAGACACCGTGTCTGGTAATGGAATTTCCGACAAACAACACCCGAAGACCGGTTCCTTCCTCCTGCACATAGCTCACAAACTGGCTCTTTTTTAACTGATTCTTAGAAGATACAGAATTTTTTTCAATTTGACTCATGGGTAACCCCTCCTTTTTTCTCATTTTAGCATATTTTACCTAAAATGTAAAGAGGAAAATCCTAATAAAGTTGGACAATTCTAACATCAAAAAAGCTCATTTCCTTTCGAAAATGAGCTTTTTTTGTTTCAATTAACCTAATTCAGCAAAATACTTAATGGTTCTTACCATCTGGCTGGTGTAGGAGTTTTCATTGTCATACCAGGATACAACCTGAACCTCATACAAATCGTCAGAAATCTGAGCAACCATTGTCTGAGTTGCATCAAACAAAGAACCGTAACGGATTCCAACGATATCAGAAGAAACGATTTCTTCTTCGTTGTAACCGAAGGACTCAGAAGCAGCAGCCTTCATAGCAGCATTGATTCCGTCCTTTGTGATGTCCTTACCCTTAACAACAGCGGTTAAGATGGTGGTAGAACCTGTCGGAACCGGAACTCTCTGAGCAGCACCAATGAGCTTGCCGTTCAATTCCGGAATAACCAGACCGATTGCCTTTGCAGCACCGGTGGAGTTCGGAACGATGTTTACAGCACCAGCTCTTGCACGTCTTAAGTCACCCTTTCTGTGCGGACCGTCAAGAATCATCTGGTCGCCGGTGTAAGCGTGAATGGTAGCCATGATACCGGTCTGAATCGGAGCATAGTCATTCAATGCCTTAGCCATCGGAGCTAAGCAGTTTGTGGTACAGGAAGCAGCAGAAATGATAGTGTCTTCCTTTGTCAATGTATTTTCGTTTACGCTGTATACGATGGTCTTTAAGTCGTTACCAGCCGGAGCAGAAATAACAACCTTCTTTGCACCTGCATCAATGTGAGCCTGGCTCTTTTCCTTTGAGCAGTAGAAACCGGTACACTCTAAAACAACGTCAACACCGATTTCGCCCCACGGTAAATCAGCTGCCTTCGGCTCGCTGTAAATCTTGATTTCCTTACCGTCAACTACGATAGAACCTTCGCCCGCTACAACAGTGTGACCGTCATATCTGCCTTGTGAAGAATCGTACTTCAACAAGTGAGCAAGCATTTTCGGATCAGTCAGATCGTTGATTGCAACAATCTCGTAACCCTCTGCACCAAACATCTGTCTGAAAGCCAGACGTCCGATACGACCAAAACCATTAATCGCAACTTTAACTGCCATGATTAATTTCCTCCTAAATTTTTTTTATTATTTAAGCAAGTACAGGAATCTGTCCCTACATAGCTTATCAATATATATTTTACCTCAAAATTTGAAAATATACAAGTACATTTTGTTAATTTTTTGTCGTTTTTGGCAAAAAATCCAAATTTCGGAACATTGCACAAAAACCACTTTTAAATTCCATCAAAAAACAGAACTTTTTTTACTCGTATTCCACTACATCTACCCAGTTCATCAGAAAATCCTTTTCTTCCGGATTCTTTTTTACCAACTGAGAAGCCGCAACAATCGGAATCCATTTCTGAACGTACTGTCTTGCAGTATTGGTTTTTAAACAGAACAGCTTCAAATACTGATTTGCACGTTCTGACTCCCCTGCTAAGCTAAACAACAGATAGGTTCTTGCTGCATCTGCCGCTGCATTGCCCTGAGTTGCGTGTGCCCAGTCAATCACATAAGGAGTTCCCTCCTCGGTAATGATGATATTACTGGGATTAAAGTCACCGTGACAAACCTTGTTATGCTTCGGCATTCCCTCCAACCGGGTGTGCAGCTCATAGCGTGTGGTTGCATCTAATTCTGTTTCAGAAATCTTTCTCTGCATTTTATCCTTTAATTTATTCAGAAGCGGCGCTCTCTTTTCATGGATGCTGATTTGGATATCGACAAACAGTTCCATATATTCATCCATTTTTTCCGGATGCTCCTTCATCAGCTGTTCCAAGGTTTTGCCCGGAATAAAGTCTGACACAATTGCCCATTTTCCATCCACCTTGCTGACCTCACGAAGCTTGGGCATTGCAAGACCGGTTTCCTCTACTCTTGCCTGATTGAGTGCTTCATTCAACACATTGGCAGTAGAAAAATCAGAATTGAATACCTTTACTACACTATCGCCATCCTGATAAATTGTTTTATCGGTTCTGACCGCAATTACTTTTTCTAACTTCATGCCTGCTCACCTCCATAGTATGCGTTCAAATACATTTGTCTGATTTCGCTCATCAGCGGATATCTCGGATTTGCACCGGTGCATTGGTCATCAAATGCCTGCTCTACCATATCATCCAGACGTTCTAAGAATTCCTTCTCGTCTACACCATAATCACGGATGGTCTTTTTAATGCCGACCTTTTCCTTTAATTCATCCAATGCCTGAATCAGATTTTCAAGCTTTTCCTCATCCTTTTTGCCCTTGATTCCCAGATAATCGGCAACCTCTGCATATCTTGCCAGCGTGTGCGGATGGTCATACTGCGAGAAGGTTCCCATCTTGACCGGAGCTTCGGATGCGTTAAAGCGGAGCACCTCGTTAATCATCAACGCATTTGCAACGCCGTGCGGCAAATGATAAAACGCACCCAGCTTATGTGCCATAGAGTGACAAACACCTAAAAATGCATTTGCAAACGCCATACCGGCAATGGTTGCCGCATTTGCCATTTTTTCTCTTGCTTCTGTGTCAGTCTGTCCGTTTTCATAAGCACGGGGCAGATATTCAAAGATAATCTTCAAGGCTTTTAATGCCAGACCGTCTGTGTAGTCGGTTGCAAGCATTGCCGCATATGCCTCCAAGGCATGGGTGACCGCATCAATTCCCGATGCCGCAGTCAGCCCTTTTGGTGCCGACATATGGAAATCAGTATCAATGATTGCCATATCCGGCATCAGCTCATAGTCAGCCAACGGATATTTCACACCGGTTTTCTCATCGGTGATAACCGCAAACGGAGTTACCTCCGAGCCGGTACCTGCTGAGGTCGGAATTGCAATGAAGTATGCCTTTTCGCCCATTTTCGGGAAAGTGTAGATTCGTTTTCTGATATCTACAAACCGCATAGCCATATCCATGAAATCTGCTTCGGGATGCTCATAGAGTACCCACATAATTTTTGCCGCATCCATTGCAGAACCGCCACCGAGTGCGATGATGGTATCCGGCTTGAATGCCGCCATCTGTGCCGCTCCGTCCTTTGCATTTTTCAAGGTCGGGTCGGGTTGCACATCAAAGAAGGTGGTATAGGCAATGCCCATTTCTTCCAGCTTATCGGTAATCGGCTTTGTATAACCATTTTCATAAAGGAAGGTATCGGTTACGATGAATGCTCTCTTTTTGCCCATGACATTCTTTAATTCGTCCAACGCCACCGGCAGACAGCCCTTTTTGATATATACCTTTTCAGGTGCTCTGAACCAAAGCATATTTTCTCTCCTCTCTGCAACGGTTTTGATATTTAACAAATGCTTCACACCAACATTTTCAGATACAGAGTTTCCGCCCCAAGAACCACATCCAAGTGTTAAAGACGGTGCCAGCTTGAAGTTGTACAAATCTCCGATACCGCCATGTGAGGACGGAGTATTTACCAGAATCCGGCAGGTTTTCATACGGGATGCAAATTCTGCAATTTTTTCTGCCTGTGTTTCTGCATTCAGATAGATGCTTGAGGTATGACCGTAGCCACCGTCTGCGACAAGCTGTTCTGCTTTTTGCAAAGCATCCTCAAAGGATTTTGCCCGGTACATCGCTAAAACCGGAGAAAGCTTTTCGTGTGCAAATTCTTCCGAAAGCTCTACCGAGGTGACCTCACCAATTAAGATTTTGGTCTGCTCCGGAACATCCAAACCTGCAAGAGATGCAATGGTTTTTGCCTTTTGTCCGACAATTTTTGCATTCAATGCACCATTAATAATAATCGTCTGACGAACCTTCTGCGTTTCTTCCTGATTCAAGAAATAACAGCCTCTGTCTGTAAATTCCTTTTTCACCTTGTTATAGATACTGTCTGCTACAATCACCGATTGCTCAGATGCACAAATCATACCGTTATCAAAGGTTTTGGAATGAATAATCGAATTCACCGCCAGTAAAATATCTGCAGTTTCATCGATGATTGCAGGCGTGTTTCCTGCACCGACACCGATTGCAGGCTTTCCGGAAGAGTATGCCGCTTTTACCATACCCGGTCCGCCGGTTGCTAAGATAATATCCGCTTCCTTCATCACCATGTTGGTCAATTCCAGGGACGGAACATCAATCCAGTCAATTAAACCTTCGGGTGCACCTGCTGATACAGCCGCCTCTAAAACAAGCTTTGCCGCCGCAATGGTGCTCTTTTTTGCACGTGGGTGAGGGCTTATAATCATACCGTTTCTGGTCTTTAACGCAAGCAGAGTTTTAAAGATTGCGGTTGAAGTCGGGTTTGTGGTCGGAATGACTGCCGCAACTACACCAATCGGCTCAGCAATTTTTTGGGTTCCGTATGCCTTATCCTCTTCAATCACGCCGCAAGTTTTGGTATCCTTGTATGCATTATAAATATATTCGGCTGCATAGTGATTCTTTATCACCTTATCCTCTACAATTCCCATGCCAGTTTCTTCTACTGCCATCTTTGCAAGCGGAATTCTTGCCTGATTTGCTGCAATCGCTGCTGCACGGAAGATTTCATCCACCTGCTTTTGTGTGTAGGTTGCAAAAATCTTTTGTGCGGTACGGATTCGCTCCAATGCCGCCGCAAGGGTTTCCACACTGTCAACAAGCTCATAGTTCTTTTCCATTGATTTGCTCCTTTCCATTGCTGCCATCTGTCAACCAATTGTTCACTTTCTTTGTTTGTTAAAATTTTAACACAGTTTTTTTGTTTTGTAAAATGCAAATGTTTCATGGAGCTATTCCAAAATAGGAATAGCTCCATGAAACATCCAAAATTCTTACTTATGCTTTTTTTACTGTAATTTCTGTCTGCGCCTGAATCTTTGCAATCCATTCGGTAACGGTGCTTTCCTCCGGGAAGGTTAAACCTTTTAGGCGATATTCCTTTCCAAGCATCTCTGACTTTCCGCTCCCTAACGGATGATACGGTTCGATATGAATTTCCTGCACATTTTTTAGTTGATTCGCTGTGGCGGCAATGCCTGCAAAATGGTCGTCCCGGTCATTTAGTGTCGGGATAATCGGACATCTTAGAATTGTTTTTACTCCCAGTTCATCCAGCAAGAAGAGATTTTTTAAAATCTGCTCATTGCTCACACCGGTATATTCCTCATGCCTTTTTGCATCGGTTTCCTTATAATCAAACAGGAATAGGTCAACCAATGGTGCAATTTCCCGAATTTTTTCCTCGGTTGTGTAACCGCAGGTTTCCATGCAGGTATGTAAGCCTTCTTCCTTTGCACGTTTTAAAAGTTCTTTCACGAATGCAAATTGTGCCAGAGGTTCTCCACCTGAAACGGTCATACCGCCGCCGGAGGTCTGATAGAACACCTCATCCTTTTTGACTTCGGCAAGAATTTCTTCTACCGTTTTATCCTCCCCGACCTGCTCCAAGGCTCCTGCAACACAGTTTTCGGCACACACTCCGCAAGCAACGCATTGCTCACGGTCATAGAGATGCTCTCCCTCTGAGCCAATCTGATGCAAGCATTTTTCGCACGTCTTAAGACAAGCACCGCATCCGATACATTTTTTCGCATCAAAAAAGATTTCCTTTTTCGCCTGATTAGACTCCGGGTTATGACACCAGATACACCGAAGCGGACAGCCCTTGAAAAAAACCGTTGTCCGGATTCCCGGTCCGTCATTGACACAGAATTTCTGAATATTAAAAATAACACCCTTTCCAGGTTCCATAAAATTCCACAGCCTTTCTCTGCCCACAAACCGTATTTTTGTGAGCCATCCATTAAATTTTCGCTAACATCATAACACAAAAACTAAGTCGTGTCAATGATTTTAACCACGTTTTTTGATGATATCCTCTACATAAGCAAGGACTGCATTTGCAACTTCTCTCCGATAGGGTCGCTCCTCCGATACAATACCGTCGTAAACCGGCTTTAAATTTTCAGCCGCCGCCATCCGGTTTAATAAATTTACATTCGCCAGAACGGAATTATGATGTCTGGTTCTGTCCTTATCCAGACGCTCTACCATATCCTGATATGCTTGTCTGTCCATAGATTGCGCAGAGTATACTCTCCGCTTTGTTTCCATGGTGTAAATCGCCATATGGTAAGCTTCAAATGACTCAAGTGCCTCACAAAGTGTTTCCTGCAAAAACTCATCTCCATTACCGTTGCAGATTTCAATCAGTCTGTCTACTGTTTCTGTACAGATTTCCATGTTTACTCCCCCATTTTATCTGTCTTCTTTTTATCATATGTGTCTTTTGTCCCCTCTTTTTGATTATAGGTTCTACAGGGGAAATTGTCAAGCAAAATTTTCATAGCTTTTCTGTAATTTGAAAACACGCAGCTATACCACTACAACTGCGTGTTTTGTCATCTGTTTATTTTCAGATTTTCCAATACCCTTGCAATTTCAATCAACAGTCTGTTTTCATCCGAAGAAAGCTTTTTTATTGACTGTTGCAACAATTCCGTTGTTCCGGCGGGTGACAATTGATATTCTCCCAATAAAATGGAATCCGGCGTTGTTTTTAAACTGTTACTGATATTAATTAAACTATCAAGACTCATCGCAACGGTTCCTGTTTCAATATGCGACATATGAACATTTGAAATCCCTGCCAATTCAGCAAGCTGGGATTGGGTCATTCCTTGTTCTGTCCGGAGTCTTTTTATGTTTTCTCCGATTCTTTTCAGATTCATGCACATCAACCTTTTTCTCATTCTTATCTTTTATTATATCTTTTTTTACAAAAAAATAAATAAATTGATAAGATACTATTGTCTTTTTAAAGATAGTGTGCTATAATACTCCTATCAAAAAAAATATGGAGGATAAAAAAATGTCAAAAGAAAACCAAAAAACAACTCTTTGCAAGACCTGCAATCACGAAATTGCAAAGTCAGCATCCGTGTGTCCAAACTGCGGAGCAAAAATCAAAAAACCCTTCTATAAAAAATGGTGGTTTATTGTCGTTGTCGTAATTGTCATTCTTTCAGCAGTTGCAAACAGCGGAGACGATACACCCACAAGCAACACACCTCCCGTCGAAACCGTAACAGAAAACACATCTCAACCGATTTCTTCCGAAACGCCTACCGAAGCCCCTACCGAAGCCCCTACAATTGAATACACCGCTTATTCCGTTTCGCAGCTATTAGATGACCTGGAATCAAACGCTCTGAGTGCGGAAAAGAAATATGACGGGCAATATGTAGAGCTGACCGGCAAAATCAATGTAATTGACAGTGACGGCGACTATATTTCGCTTGTACCGTCAAATTCCGATTTCTCTATCATATCTGTTCAATGCTACATAAAAAATGAAGAACAATTAAACAAGGTTTTAGAGCTGTCTAAGGGCGATACAATCACACTAAGAGGAAAAATCAAATCCGTCGGGGAAATTTTAGGCTATAGCCTTGATATCGACAATATCATTTAAACCAAAAAGACTATAAAAAAGTCGTTATGGGAATGTCTGTTCTGACAAACCGAATTCTGACTTTTTTATAGTCTCTTTTTACTTTATAGGAAACTTCGTTCCTATAAAGTAAAATGAATTTAATGCCCGTGCGAAATTTTCCACCATTGGTGGAAACGCACATGGTCGTAACAAAGCGACCTGCTTCTTCTTATCGCTCTGTATCACTTCAAAGTACACGATGATTTTATGGAGCGGTTGCGGCGAAGCCGCTTTGTTCTCACATATTTATCCGTTATAGCGCTGTCTGCTTCTTTGTCTGCGACGACGTTTTTTGCGTGCCTTGATGATTCTGTATCGTACAAACAAGAGCAATATAATACAAATCCACAGAATCGGGCTGGTTACAATCTTAACCGCAATATGGATTGCCGCTAAAATATAATCCTTTTCTACATCATTGGAGGCAATCAATTCCGTCCGGGCAAGCTCTTCTCCCTGATAGGAGTACACAATTTCACCCAGAACATCCCCCTTTGCAATCGGTGCTTCGATTTTTTCTGCCAGAGTAACTTCTTTATTCAGCACATCCTTGGTGACTGTTTTCGGTAATAGCTTATCAATATTATCCTTCGGTGTCAGGGTTACACGAATCTGATCCTTGGCTTCGTAAACAACAGAATCCGCTTCAATCTCTCCATTGACCGCAACCGGGCAGTAATGATAAAAATCAAAAACATGGTCAAACAAAGCTTTAGAATCGGTAAAGGAATGCGCTTCGCCGTCGGTATGGTCTGCCTTCATCACAACACAAATTAAATCCACACCATCCTTTTGTGCAGAGGATACCAGGCAATTTCCTGCCTCATCGGTAAAGCCGGTTTTGATGCCGGTTGCATATTTATAAAAATACTTTCCGTTTCTTCTGCGACTGACCAGATGATTGGTACTGGAGAGGAATCTGTCCTCTTTATATTTATTGGTGGGTGCCATGGTATACATATCGGTTTTCACGATTTCTGCAAAGGTTGGATTTTCCATTGCATATCTTGCCAGAGTTGCCATATCCTCCGGCGTGGTATAGTGGTTATCGTCATGAAATCCGTGTGTATTGGCAAAATGGGTGTTAGTCATGCCCAACTCCTGCGCCTTCTGATTCATCATTTCCACAAAAGCTTCCAAGCTTCCTGCAATATGCACACCAATCACATTCGCCGCATCATTTGCTGAATATACCAAAAGTCCATGCACCAGATCATTCATGGTTAATTCTTCCCCAACCAGAATCCCCATGTGCGAATGCTTATTGGTAATCGGTGCAATTGCTTCTTTGCTCGCAATGACAGTATCGGCAAGATTCCCCTTTTCCAACGCAAGGATTCCTGTCATGATTTTTGTTGTGCTTGCGGGATAAAGCTTTTGAGCTTTGTTTTTCTCATATAAAATCTTTCCGGTATTCCGCTCCATCAAAACAACACCTTCTGCGGTGGATTCCGGAAAATCCTCAGCGGTGCGTTTTTCCTCTTCCTGAGTTTCGGTTTGCGTTGCCTTTGCCGATGTACTCGGCGAAGGAGACGGTGCGGCATTACCAAGCGACACCGGATATAAGCTGAATGCTAACAACAAAGCAAGAATTCGTTTTTTCATCTGATAACTCCATTCTGCCCGCAGGCATGCTATTTTCAATTTATGTATCTTTTACTTCTATTATACATAAAAATCCCGGGTAATGCAAGTATTTTTTCATTACCCGGGTATTTTTTATTATCCTTCGCTTGCGTTCATATCATTGAGTGTTTTTAGTTCATAGAACTTTCCTTGCTTTGCCATAAGCTCGTCATAGGTGCCCATTTCCACACAGCGACCGTTTTCCATCACAACAATGCGGTCTGCATCCCGGATGGTAGAGAGTCTGTGCGCAACAATAAAGGTGGTTCTTCCCTTAATCAGGTGCGAAATCGCACGTTGTACATGATATTCCGAAATATTATCCAATGCCGAGGTTGCCTCGTCTAAAATCAGAATCTTCGGATCACGAATCAATGCACGTGCAATCGAAATTCTCTGCTTCTGACCGCCGGAAAGCTTACCGCCGCCCTCGCCTATCATGGTGTTGATTCCATCCGGCATTTTGTCGGTGAACTCATTGATATTTGCCAGCCGGATAACCTCCTGCAGTTGATGCTCATTCACGTGCTCGATTCCGTATGTAATATTGTCACGGATAGAGCCGGTAAAGAGAATACTGTTCTGCGGAACAACCGAAATAAATTTCCGATAATCCACCAGATTCAACGCATTAATCGGTTTTCCGTCCATCAGCATTTCGCCTCCGGTCGGCTGCAGGAATCCGATAATCATATTCATAATGGTTGATTTACCCGAGCCGGATGCACCGACAAACGCAATACACTCTCCGGGCTCCACATCCAGAGAAAAGTTTTTAATCATATCCTCCTCTGCATTCGGATAACGGAAGGAAACATCCTTAAACTGAATACTTCCGTGTACATAACGCAGACGGAGCTTGTTGGAATTGTCCTCCACCTGATTGGAAAGCACAATTTCCGAAACGGACTGAATGGATTCCATACCCTTGGTCAGCTCCGGGAACAGATTAATCAGGGACTGCACATTTCCGGAAATCTGGTTAAAATAGGTCTGATAAAGCACCACATCTCCAACCTGAATCTGTCCCTTCAAGGCAAGATAACCGGTAAAGAACAGACACACGCCTGAAAGCACCTGACTCAGCACCCATGCCGCAGAGCCGAAAAATGCGTTATTCCGATCCACAACCAAGCCCTTTTCCCGCAAACGGCGGATATTTTCCTCCAGAGCCGCAATTTCCTCATTTTCCAGACCGTGTGCCTTGGTAACCGGAATCATATCGAGCATATTGGTCATCTTTGCAGAAATATTCTCGGTTTCCTTGCGGAACTTCCGGTTAGAATCTGCCAACGGTCGACGGAACAATCGAATCAAAATGACATTCATCGGAATAACGACCAGGAAGAACAACGTAACCACACCGCTCTTGGTCGCGGCAATGAATACCGAAATCAAAATATTAATCAAGCTCGGAATGACACTCTTCATAAAGTGAGCATCCAAAAATTCTACCGCTTCAATATCACGCAGAAATTTTGCCTGAATTTTTCCCGATTCCAACTCTTTGTGGTATGCCAATGATAAATGCTGTAATTTCTTAATCAAGGTATTCCGCAAGCCTGCGCCTACCGTTCTGAGCATTTTATCCACAAATTTTGCATATATCACGTGCGTTGGGATATTCTGAACCAACAACACAAGCAAAACCAAGCCGTTAATCAGCATCATCCGAGGTGTACTGCTATCCGGATTGGTAACCATATTAATGATGTTGGTGGTTACCAACGGAATTGCCCAGGTCGGCGATGCCTTGATAATATACAACACAACAGACCAGTAAATTTTAAACTGATTCTGCAAGAAAAGATGCTTCAAGATTTTTCCGCCGCTCTTTTTTCCGGAGCCTTTTACTGCTGCTTCTTCTACGCTCTCCTGAAACAGAACCTCATAATCCGGAATCGGATTTTTCCGCCGCTGCTCGGCTTCCTTTCGTTGGCGTTCGGCTTCCTCCTCCTGCCTTCTTTTCTCTTCCTCTTTTGCCTGATTGCTTGCCTCGATAATTTCTTCTACGTTTTTAAATTCTGCCATTTTGATCGCTCCCAACTTTTTTCATTTTTTGGTTTCACGATTTCTTTTTTCTCAGTTTTCAGTATCATTATATCCAAATTTTTTTCTTTGTCAATACCTTTTGAAAAATTAATTATTTCAATTCGATTACAAAGAAAAATGCACAAGAATTGGCACTCCCCAACTCTTGTGCATTTCTCCTAAAGCCACCATTCCTGTTCCACTCGCTCCACCAAACCGCAACGAATTGCCAAGGAGGTCAAAACCGGGAATTGTCCGACCAGTACACCTTCGTAGCCGCAAGGCTGACCTTGCCATGTAAAGAATTCTGTTCCGCTATGAAAACCGCCATACAAGGTTTTAGCCTCAAACGAGCGCATCAGGTCTTTACAAATCATGTCCGCCTCATGCTCCATATCACACAGCTCCAACGCCCGGATAAAATAATTTGTCCACAATGTTGTCAACGAGCCATTGATATAGGTACCGAATTGGTCACGTCCGTCTTCTCTCAAATAATCACTTCCGGTCGGGGCATCTTCATTTCTGATGGATATCAAATTCACCGGTAAGCCGTAATAAAAATAATCCAACCCCATTTTATTCAGTTCATCCATCAGTTTTTTCATAATTTTTTTCGCATTATCCTTCTCCACCAGACCAAAACAGATTGCCATGGAATTGATATGCGTAAATAAGTAGTCGTGATGCTTCCCATCTGCACTGACCCATCCGCTGATTGTGCCGTTTTCCGGACTCAAAAAGGTTTTTTCAAAATTCTCCTTTATGCCGGCGTGTGCCTTTGTGCATAATCGCTTCAGCTCTGTATCCTGCACAATATCACACATAGTTTCTGCATTTTTCAAAGCACGGTATGCCAAAACATTAGAATATGCATCATAATTTCCAAAGCTGATTACATCCCAGCCATTGCAGCTCCAGCGCTTACTACCGGAATTTCCGGTCAGCGTTTCGCATTTTACGAGACCTTTTTCGTCAATATTGGATAGAATTCTTAAGATGGTTGCCCGGATATTTTTCCATAGCTTTTTTATCCACGCATCCTCTCTTTGCAGTTGATAAACTCTTGCCGCAGAAATGAGAACGGACGGGTCTGAATCCAGATACAGCTCTCTGTTATCTCCATAGCCGGGTCCGTTTCTTAGGGCATATTCTACCGTGAATCTCAAAAGCTCTGTCATATCGGTTCCGTTTTTTGCCGGCTTTGTATATGGAACAAGCTCCGCAATATGATACTGCGACAAATGACAATTGCCCGAAAGCGCATTATTAGAAAAGCCTGCAAACTCCGGGCGAAACGCAAATGCAGCTGACCATCCTCTTTTTAAGGCATCAGGTACTGCGTCCTCGTCAATCCCTTCCTTTAACTTAGGTAAAACACCGCCAAGCACCAGTTCAAACTCAGCAGTATAATGTCCCGGTTCAAATGTAATATATCCGAATTCATCCCTACTGCCACCTACCAAGGGAGAAAACCATGTTTTTTGCTGGTCTCTGAAGGAATCCGTCTGAATATATAAATCCCCGGTGGTTAATGGATTCATTTCTAAGCTTCCAAAACCCGGCGAGCTGATTAATGCCGGTAATTTTACAATTCCGACTCTTTCACAATCCGTCTGCGGAACGCCCTGCACGCCCGTAATTGCTTTTTTTGCATCAAACACAAAGCTAAAATCCTCTGCTTCTATTGCCTGATATTGACGGTGGCACTCCTTCTGGATACAGATTTTCATACCCTTTTCCTGTATGATAAATTTAATATCCATTGTAAAATCTTCGGTTGCTTTCACATTCTTATATAAAATATAATCATCAGAAACAACCACTTCTCCGGTAAAGTTCTGCGCTGAAAAGTTGTTGATTCGGTCAACAAGCTTCGGACCTGAAATTCCGTTTGCTTTTTTTTCATTGTTCCAGACACTTTCTGCACAGATTAAATTGACATCCGTTTTTCCCTTTCCCGTACAGTCATAGCTCATTTCTTTTATAATTGGTCTTTTCAGCGAAAAAACAACACGGAAAAATCTGCTCTTATAAGAAATCTCATGATTTTTTACATCAATCTCAACATTTTCGATATTGGCTGGGTGGATTTCTTTTCTTTGTAACGGTGCGTTATAAACAGGCTCCTTGATTGGTTCTGATTCCTGACCGTAAACCTCCACACGGTCTAAAATTTTAAACGGAATCACCGTTGGATATGCCCACCACTCACCATGACTCAGTTCCACTCTATGCTCTGCATCACAAATAATCCGTATGAAATCCGTCTCAATATCAGACATCATAATTTCGTGCGGTTCGGGATTCACATACTCAGGTAAATGCACATCCCTGACCGTTTCCCAATCTCCAGTTGCAGGATGATACGTTTGTATCAGAATATGCTCCGGCTGACCAACCACAATCGGGGTATACCGAATCTGCACCGGAAAAATTTTTATCTGTGACAGCTTTATTTTTCTTTTGAACTTACAATAGCGGATACATTTTAAAGATAGGTCTTCCGCCATACTGCTTCCGCAGGATGCGTGTGTAACTGCTTCATAATGAATTAAATTCATACAATAGCCCCCTCTCTTTCAAATTATATATAAAATCGTTTCAAAAAGAAATGGATAGTTTTTCAACGTTTTATAGATAAAATTTAGTGGTATCACCCAAAAGAATTTTTGAATGATACCACAAACAGTTTACCATATGAACAATCACGCGTGAAGAAACGTAAATCTGGTAACTTTTTTCCCTTCATACTCCACCACTTCATCCCACATGGATAAAGGTCTTACCCAGACTTCTTTCTCGCCATAGCGTGCCTGATAAACAACCAGTTTTTCTAAGGTTTCCGAGTCATTGGCAATATGCAAAAGCTCGTACTCATTTCCTTTAAAATGACGATATACTCCCTTTTTCGGTTCCATAACATTCTCCTTTCCGTCGCCGGCACTATATCCGCTTTGCAAGCTTTTCGGTATATTCGGCACGAAATGCCTCAAAACGGTCTTCCTCGATTGCTTTTCTGATTTCCGCTACAAGCTGGTTATAAAAATACAGATTGTGAATGACCGCCAGACGCATTCCAAGCATTTCTTTTGCCTTGAACAAATGCCGGATATAGGCTCTGGAATAATTCCGGCACGCCTCACAACCACAATTCTCATCAATCGGAGCTAAATCCCGTTCATACTTCTGATTCAAGAGATTCATCGTTCCGTTCCAGGTAAACATAAACGCGTGACGTGCATTTCTCGATGGCATAACGCAGTCAAAAAAGTCGATTCCTCTTGCGACACCTTCAATGATATTGGAGGGAGTTCCGACACCCATCAGATAACGTGGCTTATCCTCCGGTGCGTGTGGCAGAGTTACATCTAAAATATGATACATTTCCTCGTGCGATTCCCCCACCGCAAGACCGCCGATTGCATAGCCCGGCAAATCCAGCTTAGCAATTTCCTTCATATGCCAGATACGAAGCTCGTCCACGATACCGCCCTGATTGATTCCGAACAACATCTGTTGCGGATTGATCGTTGTTTCCAAGCCACTCAGACGTTTTTGCTCCTGCTTACACCGCTCCAGCCAACGAAGGGTTCGTTCACATGACTTTTTTACATAGTCATAGGGAGCAGGATTTTCGACACATTCATCAAACGCCATGGCAATGGTGGATGCAAGATTGGACTGAATCTGCATACTTTCCTCCGGCCCCATGAAAATTTTCTTTCCGTCAATGTGCGACTGAAAATGCACCCCTTCCTCGGTAATTTTCCGAAGTGATGCAAGAGAAAAAACCTGAAATCCGCCACTATCGGTCAGGATTGGTCTGTCCCAGTTCATGAACTTATGTAAGCCTCCTAAATCATGAATCAGCTTGTCGCCGGGACGAACGTGCAGATGATAGGTGTTTGATAACTGAATCTGACAACCTAATTCCTTTAAATCCTGCGTGGAAACAGCTCCTTTGATTGCCGCAACCGTTCCGACATTCTGGAATACCGGCGTCTGTACCGTTCCGTGTACTGTTGTAAATTCTCCCCGACGTGCAAGGCCGTTTGTTTTTAATACTCTAAACATGGTTATATAAGCTCCTTTTTATGATATCACAAGTTGAAACCATTTTTTATGAAATGCTCCTCAAATGCCCGGAAATTCTCATTATGATGTCCCGGACTGTATATGGCAAATTCTACGGTTTCAAAATAGTTTTTAAAATCAGCTGCCGCTTCACAAAACGCATCTGCCACCAATCCCGGCGGATTGGCAAACACACCGCACCCGAATGCGCCGAGAATCAGCACATCCTGCTTGTTTTTCGCTCCTGCCGAGAGGATGCACCGCCACCGTCTGACAAAGGCATCATAAAGCTCTTTTGATTCGGGATGATATTCGCTTTTATCACGCACCAAACGGATATCCGGTGCCGCACAGGTGATTGCATCCACACAATACCACGCTTCTTCTGGCAGAAGCTTTTCTCCGTTTGCATCATCACGAACCACTACAACACCGGGCGTGTAAATGATATCATCATTATTTCTCCGGTTCATCCGGTTTGCATGAATCAGCTCCCAATGCTTTTGATAAAACCTCCCGGCGGTATCGGGATCACGCAACGAGAAATATAAGGTAGACACACGGCAAATGCTCTCCTCCTGTGCTTGTGAGCCGGTCAGCACGCCACCTCCCGGTGAAACCGAGGATGCAAAGTTTAAAATACAAACCCTCTTCCCGGCTTTTGCATACTTTTCTGCCGCTTCTATTGTTTTTTGTCCGGAAATGACCAACCGGAAAGGCTCGGAAAATCGAGGCTGTCCCGGCTCAATCTGCTCGCCTTCCCAATAGATGCTCTGCTCCCGACATGAGGTTTCTACCGCCTTTTTCAGCCTTTGACTGCTTTGATATAATTTTTGTGTCCCTTGAAAAATTTCAATTCGTAATTGTTTTGTACTCAATTGCTTTCTCCTTGTTATTTCAGATCATTCAAAGTTTAGTGACCTCTTAAATCCAAATAGTAAAAAGGTGCACTCTCAGCATAAACTATCACATAGTTTTCATTTCCATTGCCGGAAATATGTTTAGAAAATTTATTAAATGTTTTTGTTTCTTGCAGTAATTCATCAAAAGGCATAATTTCAAATGCTTTTGGAAATTCGTTCTTTAAATCTGTAAGCGACATTTTTGTTTCAACCAGAACAACCACAATTTTACTGGTATGATTCCCATTCGCCGGATTTCCGCATCCGCTTAATATATCTATCACTTTGATTTCCTCAGCACTTGAAACAATATCCTCAATTTCTCTATGGTATTTTGCACATGCAAAATCATCAACCCAATATGGCACACACAAACATATAACAAAAATTATCGCCAATGAAATACCAATAATAATTTTTTTCATACTTTCCCTTCTTTTGTCAGATTTCAGTACAATTCTTACTCTTGTCAAGTCAGTCTAAAAATTCAAAAGCAGATGATACTCTACAGTATCTATTTTAAAATTCGTGCATGATTCAGATGCTGATAGTCAAGGGCTCCTCCTGTGTAAGGGGAGCTGTCAGCAAAGCTGACTGAGGGGTTGTTTTCCCCTTTAACAATCCTCCCGTCACGCTTCGCGTGCCACCCTCCTTTACACAAGGAGGGCTTTTAGCTAAATTTTTTTCTGTCAAACAAAGCTAAATTATCTCACTATGTTCGATAGCTGAATAGATTTAACCTTGTGATTTTATCAAGTTAGGAAAAAAATCAGTTTATAAATTATTCCTCGTTTTCTTCTTTCTTGACACAATACCCATAAGCGTAAATACTATTTGCAGTGCCATACTTATATCTTGCCATAACTCTGATAACCGGGAACAAGACAGTATTTTCATCAACCCTTACACTAATACTTGTTTCACTCTTACAATCGTTCAAATCCCATTGACCGCCATAGTTTGAAATTATAGTTTCTCCAACATAAACACCCAAAGCAAAAAGTATCCTGCCTGTATTTTGCGATAGAATACCATCATCTTTGTTTTGCTCGTCAAAGAAACGATCAACATCTTTTAAGCTTTCAATCGAAAAATCTGCCTGGTAGCCTGATGATTCCAGAGCTGTTTTTATCCATTCTTTAGCCGTAACAATATCCTTTTTCAACGATTCTATGTCAAGAGATTGTTTTTTAGGAGAATTTGATGCAATTCTTATTATTACTACTACCGCTGTTAGTCCCATTAAAATCAATCTCGGCATTATATCCATTATTGAGTTTCCTTCAGATATTGTACCATACACAATCATTCCAAGACATATTATTAAGATTGCAATTAAAGTTATTATTTTTGTTTTTGCTGACATTTTCATTCTCCTTTTGTCGATATGCAAACTTCGCTTGAAATCATTATAAAATTCGTGCACAATTTAGATGCCACTATTTTGGGTGATATACTCGCTCACGCTCGTGCGATATATTTTCACTCTGTTCAAATGCGATATAACTCAGCTTTACTCCGTTGCGATATGATATAAAGACCATATAATTCAGATGCAATCTATTATTTCATCAATTCAACATCAGCATAAACAGGAGAATGATCGCTGACATCAAGGGCATCCTGATCCTCCACGACACGGTATTGCATCACTTCAAAATTATCACCCAATCCCACAATATGGTCTATAGAAGAAAAATATCCTTCTAATTTCTTATCCTCCAGCAAACATAAAAGACTTCTTAAATAATTAATAGATTCAGTTGTTGCTTTTTGCCCGTGAAACATTCCGTCTTCTCCACGTTCCGGATTTCCGTGAACGCTGCAAACATTATCCTTGTGTCCAGTTAAATCATAAAGCTTTTGTATTCCGTTTTCCGAATAAACATCAAAAACGCTCTCGGAAACAGTAGCGTTCATGTCGCCAAAGGCAAACACCGGGCAACTGTATTTATTATGCAGATGTTTCATAAGTTGTGATAACTGCTTTGCATTATGAGAGCGCAATTCACAATGATCATCAAATGTGTACTCAAGTACTCCTGCCCATTTTTTTACTTGTTCCGGTTCACTTCCACGCATCCACCAAAAATGTGTATTACATACCCCAATCCTCTCATTTCCCTTCTCAATAACCGCCCATGTAATTGCCTTTGACCAATCAGGAGTATTATCCAATTGTTCGTGACCATTGGCAATAATGGTATATTCTTTTTTTACAGCTAACGGTGTGGAGTTTGTTTTATCAAAGCAATCTATGCCTACAAAATGATATTGTGCACTCAGCTTTTCAAACAAATCAACATCATACCAGCCGGCAGCCACTTCCTGAAAACCAATCACATCCGGTTCATATTTTTCATAAACCCTTAAGATTTGATCCTTTCTTAAGCTTGTGGGATTATTGAAAAAGTCTCCCCATATATTGCTTGTCATGATTCTCATAAAAATCCGCTCCCTTAATTTTGTTCAATATTTAAACGTTAACAATTTAGATACCTCTGATTCTTGTCGATATGCAAACTTCGTTTGCTCGATATTTTTGCAAAAAGCAAAATCGATATGTTTTTCGCATTCGCTCAAAACTCGATATGATATGAATTCTCGTTGCGTTAGCAACATATCGAGCGTGAAGCACATATCGAGTCATTTATGACATATCGAGAATTCTGCCAAGAATTCATATCGACGATTTCAAGCTTCGCTTGAAATCATTATAGCACAATTTGTAAAAAATTACAATAGCAGGATTACATTCTTACAGCGTGATGTTGAAAAAAATCAAAAGTGATATAAAGACCTTTTTTATTCCTTTGCAAACTGCCGAAGGCAATATCACTTGCAAAGCAAATACCACTTGTCAAAAGGCGAATAAAACTGCCGAGTGTTCTTGAGAACACTCGGCATACAACTCCCATTTTATTCGTTATTTACTTTCATCTTATTGATACCGCTCTTCAATTTCTTGCCCTGATAATACGCCTCAACTGCAAATGGTACCTCAATCTCAAGCTGAATGAAATCATCCTTCTTTTCCCAACGGACACCGATTCTGCCACGAACGGTTTCGCAAGCACCTTCTGCAAAGGTTAAATCCTCGAAGAAGTATGGATTGATTTCCACCCGTTCGAACGCGGGATGCTCGATATCTGCCTTGATTCCGACGATGGTTTTCATCATCCAGGACATGAAGTCGGAATACATATGATGGTTTTTTGATTCCGTCTTATTCCAACGCTCATACAATGCGGTTGCACCGTCCTCTACCCAGTATGAGTAGGACGGGAAGCCCTTTGCATTGACAATCCGATAAGCATATTCCTGCAAACCGCAAATATTCAATGCGATATAGAGATAACGCAAGCCCACCATACCGCAGTTATGATGGAAGTCACGTTCTTCAATCAGACGAATTAACTGTTGCTTTAAGGGTTCCAATTCGTCATAGATTCCG